>CAMYVI010000075.1 GCA_947302185.1 uncultured Lachnospiraceae bacterium | reverse complement strand
AATCATGACAATTCTTGTAACTGGCGGAACCGGTTTCATCGGAAGCCACACATGTGTAGAACTCATCAACGCAGGCTATGACGTCGTCATCGCCGACAACCTTTACAACTCCAAAGCTCTTGTCGTCGACCGGATCGAAACGATCAGCGGAACACGCCCCAGATTCTATGAAGTGGATGTGTGCGACCGCGAGGGCATGAACGCCCTTTTCGATGCAGAAAAAATCGACGCCGTTATCCACTTCGCAGGTTATAAAGCTGTCGGCGAATCAACACAGAAGCCGCTCGAATACTATCACAACAATATTGAGTCAACACTCGTTCTCTGCGACGTCATGAGGAACCACGGTTGCAAGAAGATCGTCTTCTCCTCCTCCGCAACGGTCTACGGCGATCCGGCTTTCATCCCGATCACGGAAGAATGCCCGATGGGTACAACGACTAACCCCTACGGTGAGACCAAGGCCATGCAGGAGCGCATCCTGACAGATCTGTGGAGAAGCGACAACGAATGGCAGGTCATGCTGCTCCGCTATTTCAATCCGATCGGAGCACATGTCAGCGGCCTTATCGGCGAAGATCCGAAAGGTATCCCGAACAACCTGCTGCCGTACGTCGCTCAGGTAGCTTCCGGAAAGCGGGAAGTTGTCCATGTATTCGGAAATGATTACGACACACCGGACGGAACAGGCGTCCGTGACTATATCCACGTTGTCGACCTCGCAAAAGGTCACGTCAGCGCGATCAAAGGCATGGAGACTCTCCCCGGCGTTCAGATTTTCAATCTCGGTACAGGAAACGGATACAGCGTTCTCGATATCATCAAGGCATTCTCCAAGGCCTGCGGTCATGACATCCCTTACGTCATTGATCCCCGCAGGCCGGGCGATGTGGCGACATGCTATTCCGATCCGACGAAAGCAAAAGAAGTGCTCGGATGGGTCGCAGAGAACTCGATTGAGGACATGTGCCGCGATTCCTGGAACTGGCAGAGCAAGAATCCGGATGGCTATGTAGAATAAAGCAGAACAACTGAATGAAACGGGGACGGTTCTTTACGGGTGTTTCTTCACACATAAAGAGCCGTCCTGTTAATTTGTCCGATCACTTTTCACCAAATCCCGAGGATTTCACCCGGAAGAATTCACACACAAAGAATATACCGACTTTCCGAAATTATGTTGTATAAAATATATTTTTATGGTACTATCATTCCTGAGCAGAAACCCACACTGCGAACACGGAACAATCCGTAATCGACTTTTAGCGTCTTAAGAATAATCTCATTCAACAAGGAGGATATACATGTACGATCTCATTATCATAGGTTCCGGTCCTGCGGGCCTCACAGCCGCCATTTATGCGACCAGAGCCAAACTTGACTTTATCATCATCGAGCAGAATTTCATGAGCGGCGGCCAGGTCGTCAACACTTACGAAGTTGACAACTATCCGGCGACTCCGGGCATCAACGGAATGGATCTCTCCATGAAAATGCGCGAACACGCAGAAGGACTCGGCGCTGCATTTGTCACAGAAACCGTCACTTCCGTGGAACTGACCGGCGATATTAAGAAAGTCGTCACACCGGATAACGAATACGAAGCAAAAACCGTCATACTTGCGACCGGCGCCGAGCACAGAAAGCTCGGAATACCGGGTGAACTCGAGTTTGCCGGAACGGGCGTATCCTACTGCGCGACCTGTGACGGCGCTTTCTTCCGGGGTAAAGACGTCGCCGTTGTCGGCGGCGGAGATGTAGCCGTTGAAGATGCGATATTCCTCGCCCGCCTCTGCAGCAAAGTTTACGTCATCCACAGACGCGATGAGCTTCGGGCAGCTAAAATCCTGCAGGACCGCCTCCTCTCTCTCCCCAATGTTGAAATGTGCTGGAGTTACAACGCAAAATCTATTGAGGGGGATAACGGCATGGTCACACAAGTGAACATCATCAGCGCAAAGGACGGATCCGAGAAAGCGCTCGATGTCTCCGGAGTTTTTATGGCAGTCGGCATTCAGCCCGCGAACGAGCTCTTCACGGAGCAGCTTGAAACCGATAAGGGAGGCTATATCGTTGCAGGTGAAGACGGAAAGACAAGTATCCCGGGCGTTTTTGCTGCCGGCGATCTGCGCACAAAACAGCTTCGCCAGATCATAACCGCATGCGCCGACGGTGCAAATGCGGTGACATCCGTCCAGGATTATCTGCTCACTCACTGACGTAAAAGTTTTTCTCTCGCCCTAAAAGGCTATAGAACAAGCAAAATACCTGCACATAGGGCATACGCTAACCGTGCCTTAGTGCAGGTATCTTTTTCTTTATCAGTGTTTTTCCGTTATCCTTTCATTTCAGGACATTACCGAATTTTTCCAAAAAATCTTCCGCCACCAATTTATGACACGCATCTGTCGGATGCATCCCGTCGTTCATTGTCATAGCCGGATCCGGCGTGACACGGTCATGTTCCGAAGACATAAAATACTCGAAATCCAGATACATATACCCGGACTCCATGACCCACTCAGACATTTGCCGGTGCTCCTCCCTGATTTCCTCCGAAAGACTTGCGACGGGAGGAACCGTAGCCAGAATCGGTATGATTCTGTTCGCCTCGAGAAGATTTATGATCTGTTTTTTTGCAGGTTTGAGCTGCCAGGCCTGGACGCCTTTTTCAGCATCGGTAACATATATGTTCGAGGCGCCGGCGTTTGTGTCCGCAGTCAGGATTTTTCTGTCCGGAGTCTGAATGCTGAAGCTTTCATCTTCATTTTTTTCGATTTTCCGCCCCATACAGAAAATGCAGGATGAACTGTGAGCAACAGCGCAAGGCCCGCTGCAATAATAGTTTTACTCATACTCATTTATTACTCCCCATCGAGACAGACTTCCATAGCTTCCTGTTTCACATTGAAATAAGCACCTGTCAGGTCATTTTTCCCTTTTCTGATTTACATAACTATAATGCAAACACTATTTTTCCATATCCGCTATTTCGTCAATTCGCCGAATTTTTATGAAACTCTTTTGTAACACTTTCGTAACACCCACATTTTATCCACATTTTTTGTCCACATAAACACCACTGAAAACTATGGGCATTTTCACTTATACACGGGTTTATCCACAATATCCACGAAAAATAGCGGTAAATCTTACGTAAACCACAGATATTAAAAAGAACAATTGTTTTGTGGATTTTTGCAGATTACAAAATTATTACACGATAACATTTCAATTATGTAAACGTAAAAGAATGCCGCGCCTTCTCCGTTAGGCGCGGCGTCCTGTATCAGCCTTTCATTCTCTTTATGACTTTCTGACGGGTAAATTCCTCGCGCTCCTTCTCCTCAAGAGAATTGGAAATGTTTTTTACCAGTTCCTCATAATGAGGAATCGTAATGTTGCGAAGCGCATTTGCCCGTTTCTGTGTTCTCTGGATATTTGCCGCCAGCCTGTGGGCTGCGCTCTCTACCTGAGACAGCCTGAGCGTAAGTTCCTTGACGCGGATAAAAGCTGTCCGCGCTTCATCCAGTGAATCACGGGTGCGGTAAAACGCATAAGACGGCGTCTCGTCCAGACTCTCATCATGGCGCACGACCGGGATCTCCGTTCCCATAACAGACCGGATGACGATCTCTACCCCCTCGTCGACCGGCAGAGATTCCGCTATATTCCGGACAGTCTCGATTCCCATCTGAATATTGGCCCGCTGCAGCGCAGCATACGCCTCCCGGAAGGTCCGGTCGATATTATCCTGAATATCCTTGGCCTGCTCAATATACTGAGTGAGCTCCCGGATCAGAATATTCCTCTTTTTATCCATCAGCTCATAGCCCTGGCGCGAGAGGGTCAGAGAATTCCTGGCTCTTATTAAATTTCCTTTTGTCGGGACTTCATTCGGATCCATACCCTCACTCCTCCGCCGGCTTGTAATACTTCTCAAGTATCTTCGAATCCACGCGGTCAAGCTCCGACTTGGGCAGGATTCCCAAGAGCTCCCATCCGATATCAAGTGTCTCCTGTACCGGGCGGTTCTCTTCATGCCCCTGACCGACAAAACGGTCCTCAAATGCCGCGCCGAACTTCAGATACATCTTATCAGTCGCGGAAAGCTCATCTTCGCCGATGACCGAAGCGAGGGATCTCGCATCAGAAACTTTCGCGTAGGACGAAAACAGCTGATTTGCGACAGCCTGATGATCTTCGCGCGTATAGCCTTCACCTATGCCGTCTTTCATCAGACGTGAAAGCGACGGCAGGACCGAAATCGGCGGATAGATTCCCTGTCCGTGCAGGTTCCTGTCAAGAACGATCTGACCTTCCGTAATATATCCTGTAAGGTCCGGAATCGGGTGCGTGATATCGTCATTCGGCATGGTAAGAATCGGAATCTGTGTGACCGAACCTTTCTGGCCCGCGACAATGCCCGCACGTTCATAGAGCGATGCGAGATCCGAATACATATACCCGGGATATCCTTTTCTGGACGGAATCTCTCCCTTGGAAGACGATACTTCACGCATAGCCTCGCAGTAAGATGTGATGTCCGTCATAATGACAAGAACATGCATATCTTTTTCAAATGCAAGGTACTCCGCAGCCGTCAGCGCCACCTTCGGGGTGATCAGCCTCTCGACGACCGGATCATTTGCGAGATTCAGGAACATAGTAACGTGGTCGGAAACGCCGCTCTCCTCAAATGTGCGCCTGAAAAACTCCGCAACGTCATATTTGACGCCCATAGCTGCAAATATAACGCAGAACCTCTCATCCGATCCCGATCCCAGAGACGACTGCGTGACCAGCTGAGCCGCAAGCTCATCGTGGGGCAGACCGTTCCCGGAGAAAATCGGCAGCTTCTGTCCGCGTATCAGGGTAGTAAGCGCGTCTATAGCCGATATACCGGTGTTTATATAGTTTCTCGGATACTCGCGCCTGCAGGGGTTGAGCGGCATCCCGTTTACGTCGACCCGGACATTCGATACAATCGGCTCCAGCCCGTCGATCGGTCTCCCGATCCCGTCAAATGTCCTGCCCAGAATCTCCTCCGAGAGCGCAAGTTCCATCGGATGCCCCGTAAGCCTCGTATGCGTATTATTGAGGGACATACCGTCAGTCCCCTCAAAGACCTGAATGACAGCCTTATCCTCATAAGCCTCAATGATTCTTCCCAGCTTGCGTTCGGTCCCGCTGATCTTGAACTCGACAATCTCATCGTACGCAGCGCCTTTCACGCCTTCCAGCACGACCAGAGGGCCGTTGATTTCACTGAGACCAAGATATTCTATAGCCATATTTGTTCTCCATCAATTCATCATCCGTTTTTTGCCAGCACATTCTCATAGTACTTGTCAATCATATCATGGTACTCATTGAACATCTCCGGCTTATCGTTCGGAATGTCATACTTGATTGCGATGACTTTTTCAAATATCGGATCCTGTTTCAGGATCGACATAGGATGTCCCTGAGAAATCAGCTCCTTCGATCTCTGATACAGGTACAGTATCGTCTCCATCATGAGAAACTGTTTTTTCAGAGGCACATTCCGGTCATCCTTGTGGAATGCGTTCTGCTGCAGGAAACCGAGGCGGATCACGCGGGCAATTTCCAGCGTGAGCTTCTGGTCATCCGGAAGAACATCCGAACCGATCAGCTTGACCGTCTCCATCAGTTTGTCTTCCGCGTTCAGCAGGGCAACGATCCGTGTCCGGTCCTCTATGAACTTTGTATCGACATTTTCAGAGTACCATGCACTCAGATCTCTTTCATACTCACTGTAACTCTCCATCCAGTTGATAGCCGGATAGTGGCGGGCATACGCCAGCGCCTTGTCAAGTCCCCAGAAACAACGCACAAATCTCTTCGTGTTCATTGTTACCGGTTCCGAAAAGTCACCGCCCTGCGGCGAAACCGCGCCGATGACCGATACGGATCCTATATCGCCCCCGAGAGTCTTCATCTGCCCGGCTCTCTCATAGAAAGCCGCAAGACGCGAAGCCAGATAAGCCGGGAAGCCTTCCTCGGCCGGCATTTCCTCCATGCGGCCCGAAAGCTCGCGAAGGGCTTCCGCCCAGCGGGAAGTCGAGTCAGCCATGATCGCAACGTCATAACCCATATCCCTGTAATACTCGGCCAGCGTTATACCGGTGTAAATAGACGCCTCACGGGCGGCGACCGGCATATTTGATGTGTTGGCGATAAGCGTTGTGCGGGCCATCAGTTTATTGCCCGTCTTCGGATCTTCCAACTTGGAGAAATCTTCGAGGACCTCTGTCATTTCGTTGCCGCGTTCACCGCAGCCGATGTAGATAATAACATTCGCGTCCGAGAACTTCGCGATCGAGTGCTGTGTCATGGTCTTTCCCGTTCCGAAACCGCCCGGAATGGCAGCCGTACCGCCGCGGGCAATCGGGAAGATCGTATCCAGAATTCTCTGGCCGGTGACCAGAGGCATGGAAGCCGGCATGCGTTTAGCTATCGGTCTCGGCACGCGGATAGGCCATTTCTGAGCAAGCGAAAGTCCGCGCTCGGTACCGTCCGGAAGCGTCACAGTGACGATAGTCTCGTTCACTGTATAGTTTCCGTCAGGAGCCACCTCCTTGACGACGGCCTTCTTAATGAACGGCGTCATCATCGAGCGATGTACGATGGATGCCGTCTCATCACACTCGGCGATGACGCATCCGCCGCGTATCTCGTCTCCCGGTTTTACTTTCATCGTGACTTTCCAGAGTTTTTCCTCATCGAGCGAACTGACAGAGACGCCCCTGGCGATATATTTTCCCGACGCCTTTGCAATCTCTGACAGCGGTCTCTCAATGCCGTCAAAAATATTGTCCAGAATTCCGGGACCTAATGTTATGGAGAGAGCGCTCCCCGTTCCGCGGACGATCTCGCCCGGCTTCATTCCGCCGGTCTCCTCGTAGACCTGTATCGTGGTCGTATCGCCGGAAAGCGAAATAACCTCTCCCACAAGATTCTGCTCGCCGACATAAACCATCTCGGCCATCTTGAAGCCGACGGCGTTTTTCATATATATGACGGGGCCGTTGATACCGTAAATTACGCCTGTCTTTTCAGCCATTCAGATTACCTCCGTCAAATCTCAAATTCTCTTTCGCTTCCGCCGTCAGCGTATCAAAGGAATTGTCTATAAGGATATTTCTCGCACGGATAACAGCTCTGATCCCGCCTCCGAACGCCTCCCTTGAGACGACCGGCGTGATTCCGCACACTGCCCTGATCTCATCCGTGTACGTGGAGTCAGACGGATCTACATAAATAGTGACCTCGTCTTCGCCCGCAAATTTCAAGGCATCTTTGACTCTCCGGAACAGCCAGGTATGGTATTCCGGGGTCTTGCGGAATTCGGAAAGCTTCTCGGCGACTTTTGCAAATATCTTATCCCTGACCTCTCTCTGCCTCCCCGCCACGTTCAGGCGGATCTGATTCTGGCGTTCAGAAAACTCACGCTTCTGCAAACGGCGGAGCGTACTTGTCTCGGCTTTCATTCGATCCGAGACCGCTCTCTCTTTCTCATTCTTGTGCGCCTCGAACTCCGCTTCGAACGACGCCCTGCACTCGGAGACCATCTGTTCTCTCCGGCTGTTCGCACTCTCGATCGAGAAATCATAAAAATTGCGTAATTTATCTTCCTGTGTCATAATTTCAATCCTATTGCTTCATTGACATATGCGGTTATAAAGTCCGGTCTGCGGCCGGTACCGTGGCGGTCGGGAATGTCGATGATAAGAGGCATTCCCCCGCGAAGCTTCACGGAGTTCACATAATCGGGAAAGTCCCGGCTGAACTTTTCAGTCAGGAGAATGATTCCGATGTCCGGGTCTGCAAATGCAGCCTCCAGCGCTCCTTTCAGCTCATCTTTTTTATGTACGACCACGCCCGGGACGCCTGCAAGCCGCATTCCGGTCAGCGTATCGACATTGTCGCTGATGAGATATATTTTCATACTTGATCTCGCTTTTTATAACATTATACTGCTGTACCTGACCTGATCATTCTGCCCGAAAAATCAGGTCTTTCGATACTGACCGCTCAGCCAAGCTGACCGATGATCATGAAGGAAATAATCAGGCCGTAAAGGCAGACGCCTTCTGCCAGACCTACGAAAATAAGGGACTTACCGAGAATCGTCTGATCTTCACTGATTGCACCCAGAGCTGCGGATGCTGCAGAAGCGACCGCGATACCGCCGCCGAGACAGGAAATACCGGTGGAGAGAGCCGCTGCGATATATCCGAGTCCTTCCTTGAGTCCTGACCCGGATGCTGCCGCTTCTTCTGCCGCAAAGACGGAAGAAGACCCGGTAAGAAGCACTATTGATGTGATGAGCATGATGCCGAAGAAAAGGAAGCAGTTCACAGCGAGAGCCCCTTTGAAACGTCCGCGGTTCCTCTCACCGAGAAGGAACACGAGACCGGGAATGATGATACTGAGAGTGAGTGCGACGACTACCATAATTTCTGCTGCCAATGTCATGTTGATGACCTCCTATTTTATCCTTTTTGATATGTAAATCTGTAAATACCGAGTGAAGTACACTTTCTGCGCCCGTCATAAATTCTCAAGCTTCTTGAAAGACGATACAAATTCTTTCCCGTCCCCTTTATAGTACCTGGAGAAAAGCTCATAGAACTCTAGACGCAGTACCTGAATTCCGACAATCAGGCCCTCTATGCCCATGACGAACAGGTTTCCGAACACGACTATAATCCAGTTCGTCGGTCCGCCGCTCTCTGCGCCCGCAAGCATCAGGACGACGCTCATCATGGCCGCATGGCTGACAGCAAAGGCTCCGACACGAACAAACGACAAGGTATTCGAGAAGTAGGAAAGCATGACCTCGAATAATTCGAAGAATCCCTGCACAATGAACATCGGTACTCCGCCCTCGAAGATCTCACTTTCCTGACCGGCGGTATTTTTCCCGCGCTTTATACCTTCCTTACCGGCACCGTCCTTTGCAGTGTTCTTCTTCTCGACCATCTTCGAGAGCGGTTCCTTGAAGAACATTACTAAGACCGTGAGAATTATGATCACCTCGAAAACTCTCGCTGCCGGTACCGTATGCCCGGAAAAGATCAAAATGATTTCAAATACCACTGTGGCATAGAATATCAATCCGGCAACGGAATTCGTGCTGAAAAACGCCTCCTCGGCATTGCGGTCCCTCAGGTAGTTCCTGATATGAAGGATCATCGTCACAATCGTGAGGAACATGCCGAATACGATTGCACAGACGAGAATCGTATTAATATTGCCGACACCCGGCAGCGTCACCATATCGTGTCTCGGATCCAGCCAGAGCGGCTTGATAATATCTTCAAAGCCGAAAACGCTTCCGAACATAAATCCGAATATCGTTGAAAAGAAGCCGGCCAGAGAAATGATTCCCGCGAGATCCGAATTTTTGAACTTATAAAGCAGGAATCCTCCGATCATGAGGCACAGGCCCTGACCGACATCGCCGTACATGACGCCGAATATGAAGGAGTAAGTCAGAGCGACCAGCACAGTGGGATCCATCTCCCGGTAATTCGGGAGACCGTACATTTTCACATACATATCATACGGCTTGAAGAGCTTCGGATTCTTCAGCTTTGTCGGCGGCTGCGTGCGGATCTCGTCATTGTTGTCCGAGACCATGAGGACGACTTTCTCATCCGACGCGATATCTCTCTGAAGAGAGATCAGGTCCTCGTCGGAAATCCAGCCGCAGAGGATGTAGAACTGCTCTGAATCATTTTCCGTGACAGCTGCCATTTTGCGAACATCAAAGTTTCTGGACAGTGCTTCAAGCTTTTGCTGCGCCCCCAAAAGTGTAGGCGCCCGCTGAATCAGGATTTTCTTCATAGCACCGTCAATATCCGCGATTTCCTCGTCTATGTCGGCCTTTTTCTCAGAGAGACTTCTGAACGCTTCGACGGGATTGCTCCGGTACTCATCCGGAATGAACAGTCTCTCGAAATGCATCGAAGAGTAAACCGCTTCGATACGATGCAGTTCCGAATGAGGCGCAAAGTATACACAGTACACATACTCGTCATCCTCACCGCATTCAAGGAGGATCGTATCGA
>CAMYVI010000074.1 GCA_947302185.1 uncultured Lachnospiraceae bacterium | reverse complement strand
TTCCGGCTGCCTCATACTGCTCTTTGTCATCAGCTGTCATTGTAGCGCCGATCCATGAGCCCTGTGTTACAAAAGCATACTTGCCGGATGCAAAGTTGAGGATCTGCTGATCATATGTTCCGGATACCAGAAGTGGCGGATCGGAATACTGATTGAAGAGCGCAACCATCTCGGCGTATTTCTCGAAACGAGCTGTATCGATCTTTCCGCCGTCAGCAAGCATATCGAAATATGTTGTGTCGTCACGTGCAAGACCTTCATCCTGGTAAACGCCGAACAGGTGATTGCCGGTCGACCAGTAGAGGTTTGTAGCCTCTGCGCAGTAGCCGATAACAGCTGTGAGCCCAAGCTCGTCCTTCTTGGAATCAAGAGTCTCAAATGCTGCTTTCATGGAATCCGGTCCTGTGATGGAAGCCGGATCGATGCCTGCCTTCTCAAGAAGGTCAGCGTTATAAGCGAGACCGATTGCCTCAGTCGTATACGGGAAGCCTACAACTTTGCCTTCACCGTCAACGTATTCAGCTTCTGTGTCATCAACCCATTTCTCACCGCTCATATCGGCAAGAAGGCCTTCCCAGTTAGCGAAGTCTGTTGCACCGCCGTTAACGAAGATATCCGGCATATTGTTGCCCTGATAGTACTGCTTCAGCTGGCCCTGGATATCGACGCCGCCGCCCATGGATTCGATTTCAACATGAACGCCTGACTCCTCTTCATAGGCTGCTGCAAGTTTCTTGAGCTGTGCATCAACCTCGATTTTACCGTTTACGAGACGGAGTGAATTAGCGTCGGAGCTTCCGCCGCTTGTCGATGCGGCTGCACCGGCTGTGGAATCATCTGCCGCAGCACCGCCCGAAGAAGATCCGGAGCCTCCGCATGCAGCAAGACTGAGTGTCATTGCGCCGACGAGCGCGATTGCTAAAAGTTTTCTTTTCATTTTTCCCTCCTTTAACATTGCATTGATTTGCCTTGATTTTGGAAAAAGTATACAATTTTGTTTATCTATAGCATCTAACTTTTGCACAAAATCACATACTCATGATACCATTTTTAAAGTCAAATTCAATACTTTTTCCCAAAAATTCTTCCTTTTAACATATCACACAAATTTACAGAGTCTTATTTGTCTAAAATTTTAATAATTTCAGCCGTCTATTTTTCAGTTTTTTGTTCACAGTCCTGATGTTCAAATACGCAAAATATAAATCCCGATATATGAAAAAGTCAAATTTCCATAATTTATTGACAAATTACAGTTAGACATATACCGTCAGTATTTCTATAATAAACTCATAAAAGCAAAAGAAAACGCACATCATACGGATACTCACCGATCTACTGTCACAAAATTTTGAAATAATAACATTTTACATTCACGGAGGTTTGAGCAATGAATAACGAAAAACGCGTCTGGTGGAAAGAAGCAGTCATTTACCAGATTTATCCGCGCTCCTTTCAGGACAGTAACGGGGATGGTATAGGAGACCTGAACGGTATCACCATGCATCTGGATTATCTCAAAAAGCTTGGCATTGATGTAATCTGGCTGTCTCCTGTATACAAATCCCCCAACGATGACAACGGTTACGACATATCGGATTACAGAGACATCATGACTGAGTTCGGAACCATGGAAGACTTCGACCGCATGCTTGCCGCTGCCCATGAAAGAGGGATTAAAATTGTCATGGATCTGGTAGTGAACCACAGTTCTGACGAGCATAAGTGGTTCGTCGAAAGCCGCAAGTCAAAAGACAATCCCTACAGGGATTACTATATCTGGAAAGATCCCAAAGACGGACATGAGCCAAACAACTGGGGGTCCAACTTCAGCGGTTCAGCCTGGAAATTCGATGACACGACAGGCCAGTACTATCTGCACCTGTTCTCCGAGAAACAGCCGGATCTCAACTGGGAAAACCCGAAAGTGCGCGATGAAGTCTATGATATGATGACCTGGTGGTGCGACAAGGGAATTGACGGTTTCCGTATGGACGTCATATCTATGATAAGCAAAGTCCAGTCTTATCCCGACGGAGAAGTCTTCGACGGAGTATATGGCAGCGCCAACCCGTTCGTATGCAACGGTCCCCGCGTGCATGAATTCCTTCAGGAAATGAACCGCCGGGTACTCTCCCGATACGACATTATGACTGTCGGAGAAGCGGCCGGAGTGACTGTGGAGGAAGCAAAACGTTACGCCAACAACGAAGGCAGCGAGCTTAACATGGTCTTCCACTTTGAGCATACAGACGGAAGTTCAAATTCCGAATCGGTAATCGGAAAATGGACAGTCAACCCGCCCAGGCTCTCCTATGTCCGCGGCATTCTCAATAAGTGGCAGACGGAACTTGAAGGTAAGGCCTGGGGCAGCCTTTACTGGGACAATCACGATCAGCCGAGAGCGGTTTCCCGCTTCGGAAACGATTCCGAAGAGTGGCGGGTAGTCTCAGCAAAAATGCTCGCTACAGTCCTTCACATGCAGAAGGGTACACCTTATATCTATCAGGGTGAAGAATTCGGTATGACAAATACCCGCTTCAACTCTCTTGATGACTGCAGAGATATTGAAGAGATCAACGCCTATCAGCAGTATGTTGTTGACCATAAATTAGTTGACAGTGAAACCATGCTCAGGTGCTTTGACACCATAGCAAGAGATAATGCCAGAACTCCGGTCCAGTGGAACGACAGTCTCAATGCCGGTTTTACTACGGGAACTCCGTGGATAAATGTCAACCCGAACTATAAGGAAATCAACGCCGAGGCTGCACTCGCGGATCCGAATTCAGTCTTCTACTATTATCAGAAGCTGATCAGTCTGCGGCACACGACCCCTATCATTGTTTACGGTGCGTTCAAGCCTCTTCTCGAGAACAGCGACGTCATCTATGCATATGAAAGAGAACTCGACGGCAAGACCCTTACTGTTGCCGCCAACTGGACAGATAAAGAACAGGAATGCACCCTCTTTGACGGCATGAGCGGCGAAGAACTGATTTCCAATTATGAAGTTCACAAACCGGGCATTCTTCAACCCTATGAGGCAAGAGTTATACTTCACTGACCGATATGAATACACTTGTACACGCGCAAGAAGCAAAAGAGGAAATCAGACAGCAAGGCTACACATCTTTTCCCTGTTCCATGTATTTTGCGGATTCGGAAAAAGACAGGACCAAACGCTTCGACACCAAGGCTCACTGGCACAGTTCGACGGAATTGCTGCATTTTGAAAAGGGAACATTTGCACTCACAGTCAATACGGAAAACATTGTGATCTCCGATGAATGTTATGCCTTTGTTGAGAGCGGGATGCTCCACTCTATAACCTCCGAATCGATCTACAGAGAGTCTGCGCTGCTCTTCAGCCCGTCGGTACTCTCAACACGCAATATAGATTCCGCAGAGCAGAATCTGATCGAACCTCTGATTCACGGCAACCTTGCTCTTCCGAAATTCATCAGACCGGGCTTGCCGGTGTTCGCGGAATTCGACAGGCTGTACAGGCAGATAGCAGACATTTTCAGGAGAGCAGAGGACAGACGGGATGACCAGTTCAATCTGTCAGGCGCCGCCGATCAGCTGAAGTGCAAAGCTCTCATGATGCTGCTCATTTCCTCACTTGCGGAAAGCGGCCTCATGACCGCTTCAACGCATGACCCCGACCCGAAAGCGGAGGCATTGAAGTCAGTTCTTTCTTATATAGATGAGAATTACGGCAATAAGATCTATATCAAAGATCTTGCCTCGCTCATGAATCTTAACGAACAGTATTTCAGCCGCTTCTTTAAGAAAACACTCGGCAGAACATGCGTGGATTATATCAATGACGTCCGCATACGGCATGCTATGAAGATGCTCCGGACAACAGATGTGCCCGTACTTGACATCGCATATGCGTGCGGTTTCGGGAATATCGGGCATTTTATTCAGACTTTTAAGCGGGCAACCGGGAAAAAACCGCTGGAATACCGGATGAGTTAAAACCTTTTATCAGTTAATGCATGGCATCTGCGAAATTCAAGAACGCCGATACACCGGATATACATCCATTCCCTGTAAAGGCACGGAAAACACTTTATATTAAAGAAAAGGGATAGAAAAATGATAAGACAATGGTGGAATGATAAAATAGCATATCAGATTTATCCGAAAAGCTTCTGCGACAGCAACGGGGACGGTATCGGTGATCTGCGAGGCATCATAAACAAACTGGATTATCTCCGTGATCTCGGTGTTGATATCGTCTGGCTGAGCCCGATATATGTCTCTCCTCTCGCGGATCAGGGATATGATATCGCGGATTACTATAATATTGACCCAAGGTTCGGAACCATGGATGACATGGACGAGCTTCTCAGCGAAGCCCATAAACGAAATATGTATATCCTGATGGACCTTGTAGTCAACCATTGCTCCGATGAGCACGAGTGGTTCCGGAAAGCAGCGGAAGACCCTGACGGCAAATACGGAAAATATTTCTATCTGGAACGCACGGACGACCCCTCGACCCTCTGCAACTGGCGATCGTACTTCGGCGGTTCTGTCTGGGACCGGCTGCCGGGACACGATGACGTATACTATCTCCACCTCTTCCATAAGAAACAGCCGGATCTCAACTGGGAGAATCCTGAACTTCGCGAAGATGTTTACAAAATGATCAACTGGTGGCTTGACAGAGGTCTTGACGGTTTCCGCCTCGATGCCATCATAAACATCAAGAAAGCACTTCCGTTCAGAAGCTATCCCGCAGACCGGAATGACGGCATGGCGTCCTGCACACGTATGCTTGAGGATGCCACAGGTATCGGTGACTACCTTGGCGAGATGCGTGACAGATGCTTCAAGCCGCACAATGCTTTTACCGTAGGTGAAGTATTCAATCAAAAAGATGAAGAGCTGCCGGAATTCATCGGTGACAACGGTTACTTCAGCTCAATGTTCGACTTCTCGGAGACAATTTTCGGTCAGAGCCGGAAGGGCTGGCAGGAAAATGTGGACATCACTCCGGACGACTATAAGTCCTGCGTCTTCTGTGCTCAGGAAAAGTTCAACAGTGTAGGCTTCGTCTCAAATATAATCGAGAATCATGATGAGCCCCGAGGCGTATGCCGTTATATCCCTGAAGGAGACCAGTCTGTCATCTCAAAGAAAATGCTGGCGACCGTATACTTCCTGATCAAAGGTCTTCCCTGGATCTATCAGGGTCAGGAACTTGGCATGGAGAATCTCAAGATTTCTTCCATTGAGGAAGTGGACGATATCTCTTCCATCGATTCCTACAAGGTAGCGCGTGCACAGGGAGTTTCAGATGCGGACGCGCTCCATATGATTGAAAAATACGGACGTGACAACGCCAGAACGCCTTTCCAGTGGGATTCCACTGAAAATGCCGGATTTACAACAGGAACGCCGTGGCTCCGCGTAAATCCGAATTTTACTGAGATCAACCTGGAGGATGAAAAAAACGACACATTCTCGGTATTCAATTATTATCGGACACTGATCCGCCTGAGAAAGAGTGAAGAATATTCGGAGACGCTGGTTCATGGAGACTTTGCTCCGTACCTCGAGGAAATGCATAACGTCATGGCATACTTCCGAAAGAGCAAAAATCAGACTCTTCTGATTATGGCGAACTATCAAATTGATTCTCAGAAGCTGCCGCTGCCCGGAAGTGTAAAGAAGGTGGTACTGACCAATACCGATGAACCTGAGTTCACGGAAAATGAAATTTTGCTTAACGGTTATCAGGCCGTCGTTCTGGAGATGGCTTAACTGCGTAAACGGGACTGTCGCATCAGGCAGTGTCGTCATAATATACAGCAGATCTTTGCAAATAACATCTGCTGTATATTGCGACTTCACGGCAAATGCGGCAATTCCGTTTACTTTACTCCATAAATTTTCTCAGAGCCGGATTATCCGCCCAGTACTCACGATTGTCCTTGTAGGCATCACCTTCCGGCAGGGTCTCCCCCATAAGCTTCAAAATCTCTATGACTGTCTCCTGAGAGACGCCCATATCATTTGCAACCTCATCGATTGTCGGCTTCGCTCCGATAGATTCTGTAAGTGAATTGATACTTCGGTTCAGAATTTCTACCTGGGCAAGGAGCTGATCGTCTCGTTTTGCAAGTTCACGCTGTTCCTCCTGCGCGATACCGATCTGCTCTCTTATAGCGCGCTCGAGTGCCTGTGCGAGTGATTTTTCCATTAATCGATTCTCATATTCAGAGATAATATTCAGGCCGGCTACAAGTCCCACAAATGCTTCCTGCGTGAGATCCTCAAGAGGAATTATTCCGTCGTCCATCTCAGCGGCTATTTTCATTGCAAGCGGCATGTATTGTTCTGTCAGTCTGGCCTTCTCTCTTTCGTTCATATATACCTCCGGCGATATTCACGCCATTTTTTCCGTTTCTTGTGTTCCCGCCAAACTCTTTAACGGGAATTTCCCACAGTCTGTCGATAAGATAATAGCAGTGATCAGTTCGAAGTGCAACCCGCAACACTTTCAGATTCACTCTGTACTTGCCTGCTTTAATTGGATGGTATTATAATCAAGAACGTCGGTACAGACTTAAATCATGAGAATCCCTACCATTGATCAGCACTTACAACCGGCGGGCAAGGAGAATTATTATGGATAAAATATTAATCGCATCAGACATACACGGCTCCGCATACTATTGCGAACAATTATGTGAGAGACTGTCAGATGAAAAACCGGAGCGCATTGTTCTGCTCGGTGACATACTCTACCACGGGCCTCGAAATGATCTTCCGAGAGATTACAACCCCAAAAAGATCATTGATTTACTGAATCCTCTTAAGGATTATTTCTTATGTGTCAGAGGAAATTGCGACACGGAAGTCGACCAGATGGTACTGGATTTTCCGATTATGGCCGACTATGCGGTCTTGCTGCTCGGTGACGAGACCGTCTATGCGACGCACGGTCATCATGCGTGCGAGGCTGCCCCGCCGCCGCACAGACCCGGAGACATTCTGCTCTGCGGCCATACTCATGTTCCGGCATGCACCCGGCATAAAGACTTTCTCTATATGAATCCGGGCTCGATTTCCATTCCCAAAAACGGGAGCCGGCACAGTTACATGATCTGGGAAAACGGTGAGTTTATATGGAAAGATGTAACAGACGGAACAGTATATCACAAAAGGAAAGATGGGGATCTGATGCTATAGCAGCGCACTTTATTTCATAACAGATAATACGTTATGCTCTTAAAGAAATCTTCCGGCGGCCGTGCAATTTTAGCTTTTTCCTCAACATATTCGCACTAAATGCCGGCCATACCCCGGCATGTGCCGGGATACTCTTTCGGAACCGGAAGAACGCAGTGCTATTATACTATAAAACAGTTCGGTGTTAAAGTGCGGACGTTGATTTTTCATCTGCAGAACCGTCCCTGATTGTTAAGAACCGTCCCTGACGGTCATGTAGGAGGTATATATGAGATTTGTAATCCAATGCGTAAGCAGTGCCAAGGTCGATGTCGACGACAAAACAATAGGAAGTATCGGAAAAGGATTTTTGGTCCTGGTCGGTGTCTCTGATGACGATGACGAGAAGACTGCAGACGCCATGGTCAAAAAAATGCTTGGTCTTCGCGTCTTTGAAGACTCCGAAGGAAAGACCAACCTCAACCTCGAGACAGTAGGCGGCAACCTGCTTATCATCTCTCAGTTCACACTGTATGCGGACTGTCGAAAAGGCAACCGGCCCTCCTTCATAAAAGCCGGCGCCCCGGAACACGCGGAAAAGCTCTACAATTACATTTTAGCCAAAGTCCGTGAACAATTCCCCGATGCGCAGGAAGGCATCTTCGGAGCATATATGAAAGTCTCGCTTATAAACGAAGGTCCTTTCACCGTGATCCTTGATTCGGAAGAATTACTCAGAAAGAAAAAAGCAGAATAAAGATAAATCTTTCTCTTCCTCTCCTTATTTGTATACAATGCCAAATTATAAAATAAATATTGTTTTGCTCTGTAAATCGTGCTTAAATGTAATATGATGCTTTTCGCCGCAGGGCAACCACTGAATTTCTTATTTTACAAGGCAGCTCAGCGGGTGCACTCGGTCGGAAGATATCCAATATTTTCATTATTGAGGAGGTAAAATATGGAAAAGAAAGGCCTTGTAGCAGAATTTAAAGAGTTTATCATGCGCGGCAACGTGCTTGATATGGCAGTCGGTGTTATCATCGGCGGCGCTTTCGGAAGCATCGTAAGCTCTATCGTCGATGACATCCTCATGCCGCTCATCACAATGATCACCGGTGGAATCAACTTCGATAACTGGTTCCTCCCTCTCGACGGCAATACATACGCGACACTTGCAGCAGCTAAGGAAGCCGGTGCATCCACACTGAATTACGGTGTGTTCATCACGAAAGTCATCAACTTCCTTATCGTAGCATTCTGTATCTTCATGATGATCAAAGCCTTCAACAAAGCAGCAAGTATTGCCAAGAAGGAAGAAGAGCCGGCTCCGGAAGCTCCGACAACAAAGACATGCCCGTTCTGCAAGAACGAGATCCCGATCGAAGCTGTACGCTGCGGATTCTGCACATCTGTTGTTGATCCGGCAGGTGAGAAGACAATCCTTGCTTCTAAATAAACTAAATAAAAGTTCAGATCCGGCCTTACGGCCGGATCTTTTTTCATCTCAAAAGAGGGACCGCCCATGCGCGGTCCCTCTCCACTCCCCTTTATTCGGGGCTTTTTCCATGTCCTGCTTTATTTACTCTTCTTCTTTCCGAAGGACTTCACTGCTATCAGGATGCAGAGCGCCGCCACTACTGCGTCGGCAACATACATCATGACCTTCCAGGAAGCCATACCTTCGCTCAGGTTCTCCGGATAATAAGCACGGCTGTTCGCTACAACGTAGAGGATGTTCTTAGCGGCATCTCTCATAGCCTTCTTAGCGCCGTTGGTGTCGCGGAACTGTACATCGTTGGTAGCTGTCGGGTAGTTGACAAGCATCAGGTCCGTACCGTTGCGGATAGCCTGGTCGGAGCTCATGTATCCGTATACTCCGAAGTAGTCCGTCTCAACGAATCCTTTGAATCCCCACTCATCGCGAAGAACCGTCTTGCAGAGCGAGCTGCTGCCGCCTGCCCAGCGGTTGCCGATGTAGTTGAAGGAGGACATAACTGCGAGGCAGTCTGCTTCCTTAACGCACATCTCGAACGGCTTCAGGTAAATCTCACGAATTGCCTGCTCATTGGACCATGTGCAGACCATATCGCATCTGTTCTGTTCCTGATCGTTCAGGGCAAAATGCTTCATGTAAGCGTAAACGCCGTTCTCCTGAGAACCTTTAACAGCCTCGGCTGCGATCCAGCCGGAAAGAAGACCGTCTTCAGAATAATACTCAAAGTTACGTCCTGCAAATGCAGTTCTGTGATTATTCATTGCCGGCGCATACCAGCCGGAAACATCCATTTCATTTGCCATTTTGCCGATGGAGTCGCCAAATGCATGAGCCAGCGCCTTATTCCATGTAGCCGCCACAACGACGCCTACCGGGAATCCGATGGAACCTACGCCCGTAAAGTTATTGTTAATGGAAGCCGGACCGTCACAGTCATTTGTGCGAACCTTGCCGACAGAATCGACAGAGTTCGTCTGATAGCCGCCGAGAGAGATCAGCGCATTCATTTCATCAAGTGAAAGCTGATCCATGAATGTATCCCACTGCGGATCATCCTTATCAAGACCTACCATATCTTTCAGCTTGAGCCCGCTTGATGCACCTGTTGTGACTGCACCCGCATCCGGATCTTCGTCAAGAGCAGTTGCCTCAGCTGACAGATAGTTGCTGATATTGTAGAAGCCTGACTTGGACTCCTCATCCATTTCGAAGGATGCCGGAGCTGCGGTCGCCTTGTCATAATTGGCAAACTTGTCTGCACGGGAGAGATATTCGATGTTTCCTTCTGCATAGTCGAACCGGTTCGTAGCCGTTACAAGATCGCTCTCTCTCTTGTTTTCGCCTACATAGTCAATTCTCTCTGCCGCTGTGTAAGTCTTACTGTCAATAATGTTGTGTGCGTCGGAATTGATGGAGATGATGTAATCACCCTGTTC
>CAMYVI010000073.1 GCA_947302185.1 uncultured Lachnospiraceae bacterium | reverse complement strand
AGAGAGAACATATATGCTCCCAGATCTTTGATGCTCAATTCCCTGAGGGGGAACGACTTATAGAAGCATATCGCTTCCGTGTCGATCTGATCAACGTTCTTTGACGAGATCTGAACCGCCTGTTTTGTGTCCGGGTCTATATACGCGTAGCCGTGAACGCCTCCCGGAAGGAGAGCGACAAAGCGTCCGTCCTTCAAAGAGCCGAGCATAGCCCCGGAAGCGTCTTTATACCATTTTTCCCTGAGACGTACATTCCTCCGCATAATTCCCGAAGGTCTCAGCAGGTACTCCAGCACTTCATCCAAAGTATTGAGATTCGAGGGGAGTTCCTGTGCATGTACATGATAGAAATCCAGAATCTCGCCGATTGCCTCACCGGCAAGCTCCTGATCGCTATGGAAGCGGATTTCAAGTTTTTCGCTTCCGTTTACCAGGTTCGCCAGCTGTGCGAATGAATCGGCAAAAATATCGTCATCATTCTGCACTCTCTGGCGGATCTGTTCATCAAACCATCCCATAAACTTTTTATCTCCTTAACGGCCGGGCTCATTACTCGCTTGTGATGAGCTGTTCATAAAGACCATGTTTGTCCATAAGCTCCTGATGGTTGCCCCGTTCAACAACCTGACCTCGATCCATGACTATTATTTCGTCACAATCCCGAATAGTGGACAGACGGTGCGCAACGACGACACACGTAATACCGCGGTCCGTAACGGACTGCATTACTTCGTATTCCGTACGGGCATCGAGCGCTGAGGTCGCCTCATCCATAAGTATGATAGTCGGATCCTGCGCCAGAACACGGGCAATCTCGATCCGCTGCCGCTGGCCGCCCGAAAAGTCGCGTCCTCCCTCCATCATCTTATATCTGTAGCCTCCGTCGCGCTGAAGAATATCTTCATGAAGTCTTGCATCACGCGCCGCAAGGATCATCTCGAAATCTTCAATCGACGTATCCCACATCTTGATATTTTCCGAAATAGATCCTTCAAAGAGGGTTATGTCCTGGTCGACAACCGCAACAGATCCTGTGAACATATTATGATCGACCTCTTCTATCGGTTTGCCGTCATAAAGAATCTCGCCGGACCAGGGCTTATAAAGTCCTGAGAGCAATTTGACCAGGGTTGATTTTCCGCAGCCGGAACTTCCGACAAATGCCACTTTTCTTCCCGGATCCAGAGTCATATTAAAATCTCTGATGAGAGGTTCTGCCAGCGGAGAGTAACCGAAAGTGACATTTTTCATCTCTACTCTGCCGGACAATTTCGTGTAATCGATATCATCCTTCAGTTTCATCTGCTCTTCCGTGACGTCGACAGGATAGTCCAGGACATCTTCTATTCGCTCCATATTGGTGCGCATTTCACGGATCGTGGACTCCGCGCCTATTAGGCTGAGGGCCGGGGATGTGAAGGATCCGAGCAACGAGCGGAAATAGGCCAGAATACCGGGTGTAAAATGCCCCTTGAATATGAGAAGGAAACCGATACTCAATATTGCCATCTCTGTGAGATCTGATACGACGGAAGTCAGGATCGTGTGCCCTGTACTGAGCCTGATGCTGTTCACTTCCTGGGAATTGACCGAAGCCTGGTAACCGGCCCACTTCTGAAAGAAACCGTTCTCAGCGCCGCTGGACTTAATCGTCTCAATCATCTCGATGCCTGATACCGTTGTTGACTGGAGTTTTCCGGCATCCCTCATCTGGACACGCTGAATATTGACCTCTTTGTCGGCAACATACCGAGCAAGAGCCCAGTTGATCAGGATGCTTGCAATACCTACAATCGTCAGAACAACACTGTACTTCATGAGCAGTACAAAATAGACAACAATCAGCACCATATTCAAAATACCCGGTGCCAAAGTCTTGATCAGCGTCGTAGTAATTCCCGCATTGCTTTCTTTGCGCATGGCGATATCACCCGCAAGTCTCTGGGAAAAGAATTCCACAGGCATGCGCAGTACGTGCCACATATATTCGGAATTGGCGATAATTGCAAATTTACCCTCAAGCCGCAATGAGAACAGTGTCTGAACGACTGTCAGCACAATCTCCAGAGAAATGAATATACTGTAAATCACAAGGAACGGTACGACCCAGTCCGGCTGTCTGCCGGGAAGCAGATAATCATAGAACACGCGGGTAAAAGCGGGACTGATGATACCGAAAACCGAAGTAAGAATATAAGTCATTATAAAAAATGTTATGGCTCTGGACGTTCCGTTGAGTTTTCTCCTGACAAATCCCCATATGCTCTTCTGCTTCCCGGACTGTACAAACTCTTCAGTCGGGAAGAACTGCATGCACACGCCGGTGAAAGACTCGTCAAACTCCTCCATGGAAACTTCTACCGTACCTCTGGCAGGATCGTTCAGAACCGCTTTATTCTTCCTGAATCCGTTCAGCACAACAAAATGATTGAAATTCCAGTGGATAATACACGGAAAGACGCCGTTCTCCTTCAGAAATTCAGGCTCGAACCGATATGCTCTTGTTTCAAGTCCGTAAGATCTGGCAGCAATGAGAATGTTTCTCGCATTAGAACCGTCCCTCGATACTCCGCAGTCCTTGCGGACCTGTTCAAGCGGGAGCCACTTGCCGTAATAGGCAAGAATCATGCACAGGGAGGCTGCTCCGCACTCGAGAGCCTCCAGCTGCATTACGATCGGTACCCTGGCTACTTTTCCCGCCGGTACCGGCTCCAGCGGAGCCTTCTTGTTTAATACATTCATTTACATTCCCTCGTCTATCACAAATGAAATCGGGGCGATCTCTGTAGTTGTCACTGTCCCGTCATTTTTAGTCTCGGTCACTTCCAGTCTTGCGGTAATACCCCACATGATTCCCGCAATAATTAGGAGCGTGATTGCGGCAAGTATCAGCCAGAGTCCCGGCGTGACTACGCGAACATAATCATCTATCTGCTCGGGAGACTGGATCCTCTCCAGACTCTTTTTTCTGAATATATCCTGTTTCATGTTCTTTCCTTTCTGAATCCTTTATAGTCGGACAGCTGCATAATTCAACGCTTCAGAATATCATTATTCGAACTTCCCGCTTGCGGATTATCTCCGTCGAAGTCACAGACACTGCGGGGCGACGCGGCTTCTGAGGGAGGCCGTCACTCCGGTATCATTACCTTTTCGGAATCAAAATCCTTATATCCGTCGATACCGAGTGAATTCTCGGAAATATATTCCTTCAAGTATTCTTTTCTGGAATTCTCCCTGTCAGTATCCTGTACGGCATGAAATGCATCCGTCAGCTCCTCGTCATCGTCACATACCGCCCGAAGTTCACTCTCCCGGTCATCCTCAGAGAGGACCTGCTGCCACGATGTCATGACATAGGAACCGTTCTTCTCCGTGAGATGCATGCAGCCCGGTACGGCCGCACCGCTCTGCGTCTCAAGCGTCGTTCCGTTCAGGTTATATCCGTATACATCGAAATAGCCCCATATTTTGATATTCATGCTGTCGGAATCATCGATCCTTACAATCGTCGGAGCGGGAATATACACCTGTGAGTCCCCGAGCATATTCACCGCATATGAGACGATGTTTCCGGTCACGATATCCATGTAAGGCTCACTTCCGTGGTAAGAGTAAATCGGGAGAGCCGAGCTCTGTTTTACAAGACCTGTATTGTCCGGGTCGAGCGCCGACTCACCGGAAACACCGGTATCGTCAGTTCCCGCAGTATTCTGATTTGCCGCATCATCTTTCCGAGCCGGATCGTTTTCTGCTCCTTCTTCACTCACATCTGCCGCCTGATCCGCATCCTCTGTGTTACCGGTCGTTGTATTCTGCCCGGATACGATCAGTTCCTTCTGACTCTCCATCTGTTCTTCGGCTGACTTTCTGCCGCAGCCGGCCAGCAGCAGGACCAGCATTACAGCGAAAACCGCGAATACTTCGCCATATTTTTTCACCATTTATCGTCACCTTTTTTGTTGCACGGCTGCAATCCGCCGTGCCTAAGCATGAGTAACAATGCTCCGGCGGAGCATTGTGTAGCTGAGGCTTTTTAATCTCTGACGCATATTTTTCTCCCGTGTCAGAGACAAGTTTCATTCTGCGCATTCATCGACTGACCTCAGTCACGAGGGTCCTGCGTCAGAGATCAAGTCTGAACCAGACAGACACTTTATTTTAGCATATATATACATTATTCGAACAAGGAAAATGAAAAAACCTAACAATTATTGTCCTATCCATGTTATCATATAAATATCAGCTTTAGCGGACAAGGACCCGCTGTGCGTGCAAATAGTTCCACCTGTTCATTTCCGTGCAATAGTGCATGAAAGGCGCTGTTATTTATGCAGCAGTTCAGGTAAATATTATGAAAGGAAAGAAGTGATGAAGAAAAAAGTTTTTGCAAGTGATTTTGACGGAACACTGTATTTCTACAAGGCAGAAGTAAAACTTCCTCCGGAAAACGTCGCTAAAATCAAAGAGTATCAGGCAGCCGGCAACTACTTCGGGCTGTGTACAGGCAGACAGGTCGGAGGCCTCACTCCATTCATCGGCGGCTATTTCGATCCTGATTTCTGGATCACCAGCACCGGCTCCAACATCATTGATAAGGATATGAAGGGAATCCGCAAGCTTTTCGTGGACCGCGATGTTATTGATAAGATCGTGAAAGATGTAAAGCCGAGAGGAAACAGAATCTCCATCGATATTGACGGCGTTATCAATGTGTTCGAAGAAATGGATTATCCGGGCGAGTACAATGTCATCACGGGAATGGACGACGCTCCTGAAGGCATGGTCCATGGCGTGGGAATCCATTGCGAGACACTGGAAGAAGCTGCTGCACTCACAAAAGAAATCAATGATAAATACGGTGACTATCTCAATGCTTTCCAGAATGTTATCGAAGTAGATATCGCACCGAAGGGCACGTCCAAGGGCGAGGCAGTCTCAGTCATCCGCGAATACTACGGCGACTGCAAAGTCTACGGTATCGGAGATTCTCTGAATGACCTTCCGCTGCTTCTGGCATCCGATGTTTCTTACACATTCCCGTACGCACCGAAGGAAGTCCAGGAAAAAGTCACCAAGGTCGTTGACACAATCGTTGATGCTCTGGAAGACAGCATGAATGATGTGATCTGATCCGCCGGATTTGCGGCAACGAAGATAGCCTCAAAGATTATCGGGAACGACCATGCGGCCTTTTCGCGCCGCGCAAAGTAACGTTTTTTCAACGTCTTCAAAATAATAAGGCTGCACACTGTCCGACCCATCGGTCAGGCAGTAACGCAGCCTTCTTTTTATACTTTATGACAATCAACTTGCACTTTCATGAATGAAAGCCTGTCGGCAAATCTCCCGAAAACAATCGGAATCACAGGACTTCAAGAATGCGGAAATCCATACACTCCATGGAAAGCTGAAACATCAGCTTTCTCATCAGGACCGTGTTCAGGTCACCGCAGATCGTGAGCACAAAAACCGCTGTTCCTTCCTCATGATCCATCCCGACAAGATCCATACCTGCCATATCATATCCGTAATCCCCTATCATAGACAGAATGGCTGACATGGAACCGGGCCTGTCCGGCCGTACAATGCGGATCTTTACTCGGCTTGCGTTTTCCGGAATCCCGATCCCATCGACAAGCTGCTCAAATATCCCGTCGCTTTTGTCATAGATTATGCCATACTGATACATCCGGCTCGTCTCCATGATTTTTCGGACCACAGCAAGATACCCGGCAAGGCGTTCTTCCGGAACGCCCGTACCGAGCCGTCTCAGAATCTCCTCTTCCCGATCCGGTCGGTAAATCGTATTATCGCCTGACGACAGCTTTGCCGTTGCCACTTCCCCGGAACAATCGAGCCGTTCCATAAGAAGTTCTCTGATTTTCGGATCTATTTCGTCTATAGCCTGTCGTATTTCGGCTAATGTCCTATTATCTGCCATTTTTGCATCCCGCTTCTGAGACAGTTCTTCTTTTCACATTCGTCATGGGCTCTGCGCCCGGTTCAGGAACGCCTCGGCGTTCTTGACGCGACATGCGCGGCGCCAAGGCGCCTTCCACTCGCATGTCTGCGATCCGCCGTGCCTGAGAATCAGATCACCTGACATCCATATCGTATTTCACTGCGGACACCGTTGCCTCTCCGCCTTCAGCGAAAAACTCCACGCCTATATCATCCGGATCCGGATACATGTTGCCGGTAACCGTATATCTTCCGTCGTTTATAAAGAGTTCCGCAGAGATCACATCCAGGAATAAACGGAACTTAATCGTATCCGTTTTCTCAACATCACATGTACGAATATTAATATTCTCTTCCTTGCCGGTGAGCGTAAGGCCTGAATTTGTCCGATCCATAATCACCGTACCGGCATTTCTGTCGTAGCGAACGATCGTCTCATGCTCTCCGCCCTTGAAGAAACGGATACCCACGCGATCCGCACTTCCGAGTCTGAACTCACAGGTCAGGTCGATCTTGTTACCTTCAATTCCCGGAACGGAAGCGCTGCCGTCATTTATCACCATGTCGGATACCGAAACCTCGTTGGCATGGTATTTCCCGACCTCGCGAACAGGTGCCTGATAGACCCTGCCGTCTTTAAATGTAAGTTCGCGGGGCAGAGAGTATGTGCCTGCCCAATTGTCTTCCTGAGTCGGATAGGACCGATCCCACATTTCCTTCCATGCGATCATAATATTACGGCCGTCAGGCATGGGAAGAACCTGCGGTGCGTAAAAATCAAAACCTGCATCGATTTCCTGAATATCCTTGATATCAAAATGTCCCGTCTCAAAATTCAGTTTTCCTATGAGAGCAAGTGATGAGTGGATATTTTCGTACTTATTTCCGTCCTGAGGAAGATTCTGGGGGCTGGCGAGAATCACGTCCGTATCCCCGAAGTTGATATAATCCGGACATTCATACACGCCGTCCAGTTTAAAATAGTTCTCATTAAATCCCGGGGTGCGTTCTATCAGCTTGCCCAGATATTCCCAGTGGTAGAGATCCCTTGAGCGGAACAGAATCATGTTTCCGTAGCCGTTCGCAGGTTCGACCGTAAACTCGGAAACACTTCCGGAAATCGGACCGTCCGGATCGAATTCCATAGAAGGGTTACCGCCGCTCATGTAGCGCAGATATGTCGAATAGCTTCCGCTCCCCTCTTCCGGTTTTGCGGGATCAACGATACGGGTACCTGCAAGACAGTAGAACCAGCCGTCTTTCCGGAAAGGTTTCGGATCGCGGAAATCGCTCTTTGCGACTTCGTCGGAGAGCTGTTCGGAACGGAGAATCGGATTATTTGCGACCTTTTTGAACGTGACGCCGCCATCTGTAGAGATTGCGTAACATTGTCTCTGGCGATCAGGCTGAGCCGCCGTATACATGAGATAGAGCTTGCCGTCTATGGCAATCGCATTGCCTGAGCAGCAGCCGCAGATCTGCTCATAATTCTCATCGGGAACAAGTGCAACGGGAAGTTCTTCCCATTTGATAAAATCATCGGTCACATAATGCCCCCAGTGCATGGTTCCCCATGACGGCTGGTGCGGATAATGCTGGAAAAAGAGATGTGCTTTTCCGTTATAGTAAATCATTCCGTTCGGGTCGTTGGACCATCCGGCTGATACATTTGCATGATAAGTCTGCTTATATCTTGTATTTACTTCCAATTTTTTATATTCCATGATGCTCTCCGGCCTTTCATTAGTATTTTCATTCTTTATTATATACAGACTTACTCGTAAAAGCACGAGATTTATTGAATTCTTTGTGATTTATTCCCGTGCTGTCCCTGTTGCGCGATAAAGAATAGATAATTACTTTTATTCCTTGTGTAGAAATAGAAGGTATTAATGCGCTATAATATGATAGAAGTGATTGTGGGAGTGCGCATGCACGAAACAATCCGTAATCGAGTTTTGGAGTTTTACTCATAATATCTTATCGGAAGTGCAATAACAGCCCGATAAGAAGTGTATTTACGCTAAGAAATTGCATTTATTCAAGGAGTATCACATGAAAGTATGTCTTTTAAACGAATCATTTCCCCCGGTCCTTGACGGCGTTGCGAATGTACTCATAAATTACGCCGACCACCTGCAAAATGATTATAACGCCGACATTATCGTCGGTACTCCGCGCTATCCGGGAGGAAAATACTCATCCTACAGATACCCGGTCGTCACTTACAGCAGCTTTGACACGACCGCACTGGCCAACGGCTACCGGACCGGCAATCCCCTCGCCGCAGAAAAAGAAATATCCGCTCTCTCGGCCTTCAATCCTGACATCATCCATTCCCATTGTCCCGCCACCGCGACAATTATTGCCAGAGTCCTCCGCGAGCGTATCGGAGCCCCGATCATATTCACTTATCACACAAAATATGATATCGACCTGCGCCGGGAAATCAAGATCAGAGCCATGGCGGAGGAAACGATCAAAGCCATGGTCAGCAACATAGAAGCCTGCGATGATATCTGGGTGGTGAGCCGCGGAGCAGGCGAAAGTCTTAAACAACTCGGATTCCGCGGGGATTATACTGTTATGAACAACGGAGTTGACTTTGATAACGGCAGAGTCAGCGATGAGGAGGTCGCAGAAGCTATCGCCGGCTACGATCTGCCTGAAGATCTCCCGATGTTCCTGTTCGTCGGCAGAATCATTACCTATAAAGGAATTCCGATCATTCTCGACGCCTTAAAGCAGCTTTCCGATTCGGGACAGGATTTCCGCATGGTCTTCATCGGCAAAGGACCGGATATGGAGGAAATGCAGAATAAAGCCCGCGAATACGGCTTTATGGATGATAATGATATTCCGGGCAAGTGCATTTTTACCGGTCCTATTTACGACCGAAATGTTCTTCGTGCATGGAATACGAGAGCCGATTTATTCATTTTCCCGTCCACCTTCGATACTAACGGACTCGTAGTCCGTGAAGCGGCTGCCTGCGGTCTTGCGAGCGTGCTGATTGAAGGCTCCTGTGCAGCAGAAGACGTCACAGACGGCAGGAACGGATTTACGGTCGAGGAAAACGCCGACTCGATGGCGGCTTTTCTCAAGGAAGCCTGTAAAGATATTCCACATCTTCATGAGGTCGGCCAAAATGCGATGAATGAAATCTATATGTCCTGGAAAGACGCGGTCGGCATAGCTTATGAACGTTATCTGATAGTGCTCGATGAGTATAAGTCAGGTAAAAAGACAATGCGTTTTCATCAGCCTACGGACCTCCTGATCAAAACTGTCGCAGCAGGCATGACCGGAAGTGAGAAAAGGAGGCAGCTGCAGAAAGAAATCTTCAACGACTTCAAAGACACGGCGACCGGTATGATGGAGAACTTCCAGGAGACCGGCGACACGATCAGTACCTTCATGGATAACATGACCTCAGAAATAAAAGTGACAACTGACTCCTCGGGTGCGTTCTTCCGCCAGTTTATTGTTAAGCCGACAGAGAAGCTGCAGGAAAAAATGGACGAGTCCACTCAGAAGCTGCAGGCTAAGATTGACGAGACAAAATCCAATCTCAAGCGGTCTGTGACAGAAAAGCAAACCGCTTTTAAGCAGGAGCTTGAGAATGCTGCGAGTGCTATCAAAAAGACCGTTGCTGCCGCAGACGATGAGGAGTTTGATGATCTGTCTGATATGAACGGGGAACAATGAAGAGTAATAACCGGCATAAAGCCGCATAAAACTTTATAAATAATCGAAAAAGTATGAAAGATGCCGACTTTCGCCGAATGTCCTTTTATCAGATCTGGATCCGCAGCTTTGCCGACGGAAACGGAGACGGTATCGGTGACCTCTATGGCGTTTATGACAAATTAGAATACATCCGCTCTCTCGGCGTAGACGCTATCTGGTTCTCCCCGATTTATCCTTCGCCGAACGCAGATTACGGTTACGACATTTCCGACTACCGGAACATACATCCAGACTACGGCACACTTGATCAGTTCAAAAAAGTACTTGATAAAGCTCACGAGCTCGGTATGTGCGTCCTCATGGATCTTGTCATCAATCACACATCCGATGGACATCCGTGGTTCCTGGAGAGTAAAAAAAGCAAAGATAATCCGTACAGCGACTATTACATCTGGAGAGATCCTCTGACTATCAACGGCAAGCGCCTGCCGCCCAACAACTGGTTCAGCCAGTTCGAGGGACTGGCCTGGGAGTACTGCGA
>CAMYVI010000072.1 GCA_947302185.1 uncultured Lachnospiraceae bacterium | reverse complement strand
TTCCGGAACAGGGGAACATGTCTGCAACATAGATCTGAAGAATAATAATGAATTTTGGGCAGATCATGAAGGAAAAGTATCGGAGGCTACCGAGAATTTCAATGATTCATGGCTGAAATCTCACGGTCAGAGCGACGGGACACTGTCTTACGATAAAGTCGTTGACCTGATTATTTCATACGAGATTGAGAAATCAGATCGGGCCGGCAAGAAGTGAAGCATCTCTGAGAGAATGTAATGAGTATCGGGAGCTGATCCGATTAAGGGAATAGGCAATTACCGGAATTTTTCTAAATTGCACATAGAATCATCACAGATTTTGCAGATGATAGACTTTATCGGAGACAATAATCTCTGACGCGGAATTTTCGCAACTGAGACTGTTTGATGAATGCGGAAAATGGAACTTGTCTCCGGCATAGGATACCGGAATTAAAAGAATTGGGAGGCACGGAAATGTCCAGAACGATTGGAATAGATCTCGGAACAACGAACAGCTGCGTCGCGGTCATGGAGGCGGACAGAGCTGTTGTCATCGCCAATAAGGAAGGTGCGAGGACAACACCTTCCGTAGTGGCGTTTACAAAAGACGGTAAACGCCTTGTCGGAGAACTCGCAAGACGGCAGGCGGCAGTAAACGCCGACAGAACGATTTCTTCCATCAAGCGGGAGATGGGTACGAACTGGAGGAAAAGCATTGACGGACGATTTGTGACGCCTCAGGAAATCTCTGCTATGATTCTCATGAAATTGAAGAAAGATGCAGAAGAGTATATCGGAGGGCAGGTTACCGATGCGGTGATAACAGTTCCGGCTTATTTTAATGACGCACAGAGGCAGGCGACAAAGGATGCCGGGAGGATCGCGGGACTCAATGTCAGACGGATCATCAATGAGCCGACTGCCGCTGCTCTGGCGTACGGACTCGATCACGGCGAGACGCAGACCGTGCTGGTGTTCGATCTCGGAGGCGGAACTTTCGATGTATCCATAATACGTATCGGTGATAATGTGATTGAAGTTCTCGCGACTGCCGGAGACAACAGGCTGGGCGGGAACGACTGGGACGAGAAGCTCCGAACTTACATGGTAAACGATTTCAGGAATCAGACGGGCATTGATTTGAACAGGGATATCACTGCCATGCAGCGCGTGACGGAGGAAGCCGAAAAATGCAAATGCGCGCTGTCGACCGCTGCATCTTATAATGTAAACCTGCCCTTTCTGACTATGCAGAACGGCGAGCCGGTCCATATGGAGATGACGATTACGCGCGATACATTCAACCGCCTGACGTTCGATCTGGTCAACCGCTGTGAGACGCCGGTGCGAAACGCTCTGTCAGATGCACACCTTACTCCGTCGCAGATTGACAGGGTACTTCTGGTGGGAGGATCCACACGTATGCCGGCAGTGGCGGATAAAGTCCGGATACTTATGGGCAGGGAACCGAGCCGGAACATTAATCCGGATGAATGCGTCGCGATGGGTGCTGCTATTCAGGGCGGAAAGCTCGGAGCCGAAGTGTCGAAATCTTCACAGGCTGCTGCCATGGTGCTGATGGATGTAACTCCGCTTTCACTTTCCATCGAAACGGTCGGCGGGGTGGCCACCAGGTTAATTGAAAGAAATACGACGATACCGACAAGGCACAGCCGGATTTTCACGACTGCATTTCCGTTCCAACGAGCTGTCGACATTAAGGTTTATCAGGGAGAGAGAAGATTCTGCAGGGACAACAAGCTGCTCGGCAGCTTCAGACTGGACGGAATCCGCAGGGCGCCGGCGGGAGTTCCTCAGATCGAGGTGACATTTGATATCGATGCAAACGGAATCGTGCAGGTATCGGCAAAGGATCTCGGAACCGGAAAGCAGCAGGCGATAACGATTACCTCAAGCTCTAATATGACGGAGGAGGAAATCCGAAGAGCGCGGGAGGAGGCTATGCGATATGAGAGAGAAGACGCCAGACAGCAGGAGCTTGTGGATATCAGAAATCAGGCGGAGAGCTATGCATATGCCGTCTCTGCGGAATTGGAGAATCGAAGGAGTTCAATGGACAGCCGGCAGTACAGAGACATAAAAGCTCAGCTTGCGGATTTGCAGAAGAAGATCGCAAAGACGAATCCGGAGCGGATCACGGAGAGGGAAGCGGGTGAAATACGCGAAGCGAGATACCGGCTGGAGCGGATGCTGGGATACTGAAAAAACATGATCATCGGCGTCCGGCTCACAGATCGGTAATACTCTGCATATTCGAAGCGTTCTTGAAGATCGGTACAACAAAACAGGGGCTTTCGTCAGAGGAAAAGTGCGGCATAACAGCTGCAGAGCCTCAGACGAAAGCCCTTCTGTAATTTTTATATGTGTGGGAGATTAAAGAAGAACAACATTTTTTTCAGCACATGCCTTCTTCATGTCCTCCGGCCAGATGGAAGCCTGCACTTCACCGATGTGAATCCGGCCCAGCAGCAGCATGCAAAGTCTGGACTGGCCGATACCGCCGCCGATGGAGTACGGCAGCTCTCCGTTGAGAAGCATCTTGTGATACGGCAGTTTTTTCCTGTATTGGCAGTTGGCCTCTTCCAGCTGGGCCAGCATCGACTCTTCATCGACCCGGATTCCCATGGAAGAAATCTCAAGTGCACAGTCGAGAGGCTCGAACCAGAAAATGATATCGCCGTTCAGATTCCAGTCGTCGTAGTCCGGAGCACGGCCGTCGTGCGGTTCTCCGTCGGCGAGCGGCCAGCCGATTCTCTCGATAAAGACAGCGCCTTTTTCTTTCGTGATGAGGTTCTCACGCTCTTTTCTGGTCTTGTCCGGCCATCTTTCCTCAAGTTCCTGAGTCGTGACAAAGCAGATCTTGTCCGGCAGGTGATAAACGGCGTCCGGCCATTTATACCACACCTCGTGTTCCATATGCTTGATGATCTTGAAAATGTTCTCAACGACCGAATGGAGGACCTGAGGCGTGCGGTCTGCTTTTCGTATCACCATTTCCCAATCCCACTGATCTACGTAGCAGGAATGCAGATTATCAAGATCCTCGTCGCGGCGGATAGCATTCATATTGGTATAGAGGCCTTCGCCGGGTTCGAAATTATATTTTTTCAGGGCAAATCTCTTCCACTTTGCGAGAGACTGAACAACTTCATAGGTCTGTCCCGGAACAGACTTGATGTCGAACTGTACGGGACGTTCCACTCCGTTTAAGTTATCATTTAAACCGGAGGCCTGATCGACAAAAAGCGGTGCAGAGATGCGCTCAAGATTCATTTCACGGCCGAATTCTTTCTGAAAAGTATCTCTTATAAATTTGATGGCGTTCTGCGTGTCGCGAACGCTCATGTGAGGGTCGTAACCCTCCGGAAGAACTAAGCTCATAGAAACCCCCTTGCATTAAAGTTCATGTTAACAGATATCCGTAAAGATAAAAAACGCACAACAGAAACATCTTTGTGTTCGGCGCCGTTGCCGAAACATAAGCCTGGATCTGTGTGCTTTTACTCAACAAAGACAATAATACACCGACTGCATGAAACGCGCAAGGGAAAGATGGAAAATGGTTATTCTTCATCAACTCATGCCGCCCGAATGAATTTGATGATGCATAAAATATCCAAACATGCTAAGATAATTACGTCGCAACTGTTCAGAGGAAAACGGAAAATCCCGCTTACAATACGGTTTTATTGAACGCGTTTCCGGTATGTGGAGCTGTGCCGGGGTTTTCAAGAGGTGACATGCAATGAAAAATGAACAAGCACAAAGAGGTGTGATAGCCACACTTATGGGGGAGCTCAAAGAATTCAAAACGGCTTCCGTGTTGACTCCTCTGTCTATGATCGGAGAGGTGGTCGTGGAGACCATGATTCCTCTTCTCATGGCGTCTATCGTTGACAACGGTGTAAGTAAAGGAGATATGAACCACATTATCCTCATCGGCACGGAAATGTTAGGCCTCGCTCTAGCAGGTCTTTTTTTCGGTGCGGCCGGAGGATGGTTCGGAGCTCAGGCGGCCACCGGATTTGCAAGAAATCTCCGAAAGGCCATGTATTCCAATATTCAGACGTTCTCATTTTCGAATATCGATAAGTTCTCAACATCAGGTCTCGTGACACGTCTTACCACGGACGTGACAAATATTCAGAATGCTTACCAGATGATGCTCCGTATGGCAATCAGGGCTCCGTTCTCTATGATTGTCGCAATGATCATGGCTTTTATCATTAACAGGCGGATAGCATCCATTTATCTGATCGCGGTACTGGGACTGGGAGTCTTTCTTGTGCTGATTATGCGGCGTGCTACGAAATATTTCCGCATGGTATTTAAAAAATATGATGCGCTGAATGAAAGTGTCCAGGAAAATGTCAACGCGATCCGGGTAGTCAAAGCGTATGTCAGGGAAGAGTATGAAAATGACAAGTTCGCCAAAGCGGCGGCCAACGTCTATAATCTGTTCATCAAGGCCGAGAATAATGTTATCATCAACATGCCGATCATGATGGGCACGGTCTATACAGTTATCCTGACGATCTCCTGGGTCGGTGCACATATGATCGTGCAGAACGAACTGACGACGGGCGAGCTCATGTCTCTTCTTGCGTATTGCATGAATATCCTCATGTCCCTCATGATGCTCGCTATGATCTTCGTAATGATCACTATGTCCACGGCGTCGGCGCAGCGAATCTCCGAAGTCATCAATGAAACGCCGGATATCACGAATCCGGCGGATCCGGTCATGAGTATTGAAGACGGCCGGGTGGACTTCAACCACGTTAACTTCTCCTACAGAGAGGGGGACGGCGACTGGGTCCTGAAGGATATTGATCTCCATATCAGGTCGGGTGAGACGATCGGCGTCATCGGCGGGACAGGATCTGCCAAGACGTCTCTCGTGAATCTGATATCCCGTCTGTATGATGTTCAGGAGGGAAGTGTATGTGTCGGAGGAAGGGATGTCCGCGAATACGACCTTGTCACACTTCGCGATCAGGTATCGGTCGTTCTTCAGAAAAATGTCCTGTTCTCCGGTACGATTATCGATAACCTTCGCTGGGGCGATCCGAACGCGACGGAGGAGGAGTGCATGGAGGCCTGCCGTATGGCCTGCGCCGATGAATTCATCGAAAAGATGCCGGACGGCTATAATACCTGGATAGAGCAGGGCGGTACAAATGTATCCGGCGGACAGAGGCAGAGACTGTGTATCGCCCGGGCGCTGATCAAGAAGCCGAAGGTTCTTATTCTCGACGACTCCACATCGGCTGTAGATACTGCCACGGATGCGAAGATACGCAAGGCCATGAAGGAATTCATTCCCGGTACGACGAAATTCATTATTGCCCAGAGAATCTCTTCTGTCGAAAGTGCCGACAGGATCATTGTCATGCATGAGGGTGCGGTCTCCGGCTTTGACACACCGGAAAATCTCCTGAAGACAAATGATATTTACCGCGAAGTTTATGAGACCCAGACAGCCGGAGGCGGCGATTTTGATATGAAGGGAGGTGCTCGCTGATGGCTAAAGAAAAAGTAAATGAAGCCGAAATGAGCGCTGAGGAGCTTGAAAAAGCCCGAAAGAGCGGCGGCGGAAATCAGCGCCAGATGCGCGGAGTAAAAGTAAAGGTCGATAATGCCCCTGCCATTTTCAGAAGGCTCATGGGATATGTCTTAAAACGCTACAAGTTCCGGATCGTACTCGTTGTCATCTGCATATTTGTATCGGTTCTTGCCAATGTTCAGGGAACTATGTTCATTCAGACGCTGATCGACGGTTATATAACGCCGATGATCGAGAGCGGAAGCACGGATTTCGGACCGCTTGCCCAAGCGATTCTGAGAGTTGCGCTGTTTTATGCGATCGGTGTGGCGGCCTCCTATACACATCAGCGAACTATGGTCTATGTCTCACAGGGAACGATGCGCGATCTCCGGGTGGAAATGTTCGAGCACATGGAAAGTCTTCCGATCAGATATTTTGACCGGCACAGCCACGGTGATATCATGTCGCTTTACACAAATGATATCGATACACTCCGCCAGATGGTCAGCCAGAGCATGCCGCAGTTCCTGAACAGTATGATCACAATAGTCTCGGTGCTTATTTCCATGCTCATTCTGAGTGTCCCCCTGACATTTGTCACCCTGTTCATGGTGGCACTCACCCTGTTCGCAAGCGGAAAAATTGCCGGGCAGTCCGGCAGGTATTTTGTGAAGCAGCAGAGGGATATAGGCAAGGTGAACGGCTACATTGAGGAGATGATGTCCGGCCAGAAAGTCATAAAGGTATTCAATCATGAGGATGAGTCCATCGAGAAATTCAACGAACTGAACGATCAGCTCTTCGACAGCGCCAATAAGGCCAACCGCTTTGCAAATATTCTGGCTCCTATCAATGCCCAGCTCGGAAATCTGAGCTATGTGGTCTGTGCCGTCACGGGCGGAGCTCTGGCTATCTTCGGAAACGGAGCGTTTACGGTAGGAAAGCTTGCTTCGTTCCTGACCTTCAATAAGAGCTTCTCGATGCCGATCAATCAGGTGTCGCAGCAGCTAAATGCTGTCGTCATGGCCCTGGCCGGTGCGGACCGCATTTTCAGACTGCTGGATGAAAAGCCTGAGTATGACGAGGGGTATGTCATGCTCGTCAACGCCATCGTTGATGAGGACGGAAATATCACGGAGACCAAAGAGCATACCGGACGCTGGGCGTGGAAACATTTTCACAAGGCAGAAGGGACGACAACGTATAAGCTTCAGGAAGGTGATATTGTCATGGACGGGGTCGATTTCGGCTACAATGACGATAAGATGGTACTCCATGATATCAAGCTGTATGCGAAGCCGGGTCAGAAAATTGCATTTGTCGGCTCTACAGGGGCGGGCAAGACGACGATCACGAATCTGATCAACCGATTCTACGATATTCAGGACGGAAAGATCCGATATGATGCGATCAATATAAATAAGATCAAAAAGCCGGATCTCCGCAGATCTCTGGGCATCGTTCTGCAGGATACTCACCTCTTTACGGACACGGTAATGGAAAATATCCGTTACGGGAAGCTGGATGCCACGGACGAGGAGGTGTATGCCGCAGCCAGACTGGCAAATGCGGACGGGTTCATAAAGCGTCTGCCGCAGGGGTATAACACGATGCTCCACGGGGACGGTTCCAATCTGTCTCAAGGTCAGAGACAGCTTCTCGCCATTGCAAGAGCGGCGATTGCGGATCCGCCGGTCCTCATTCTGGATGAGGCTACTTCTTCCATAGACTCCCGCACGGAGCGAATTGTTCAGGACGGTATGGACAAGCTGATGAGGGGGAGGACCTCATTTATCATCGCTCACAGACTGTCAACGGTCCGGAATTCTGACTGTATCATGGTTCTTGAGCAGGGAAGAATTATCGAGAGGGGGACACATGACGATCTGATTGCCCAGAAAGGCAAGTACTATCAGCTGTATACGGGTATAGCAGTAAGTTCATAAGAAAAGATCATAAAAAGAATCGAAGATTCAAGAACGCCCCGGCGTTCTTGCCGCGACGTGCGCGGCGCGTCAGCGCCTTCCACTGCGCACGTCTGCGATCCGCCGGAGGCTTTTATTCTTCATCGCGAGATTGTACTCACGATGAAGCCGGATTTCACTCTGCGCGCGTATCTCATGATTAAAATCACAAGTATTGCGCGATGAAGAATAAAAAAACGGAGAGGATAAATCCTCTCCGTTTTCTATGGAAGGTACAGGGCTCGAACCTGCGACCTTTCACACGTCAAGCGAATGCTCTCCCAGCTGAGCTAACCTTCCATAACAAATTGCCTTGACGTGCAACGAAATGAATTATATCAGATGGCATTGCATTTGGCAAGAGGTTTCAAAAACAAAAAAGTAAAAAACGTCAAAACAAAGAGATGATTAAATTTTAAGAAAAAATTAAGAAGGTAGTTGAATTTGATAAAAATAAGAATATAATGCATCTTGGTAAGTAAACATACTTTCTGCAACATTTCCCGAGCACAGATCTCCGGATTTGTCTCATCATATGAGTACCAAAGCGGCTGCTGCGCACACAAAAATGCGGCAGACAGCTTAAGAAAACGTATTCACACGAAGAAAGAAGAGACTGTATGAGCGTACCTTCAATCATAGCAATTGTCATTATCGTCCTCATAGTGCTGTGCATTCTGGCGGTAAGACCATATAACGCCCGGAAAGACAGGATGTCCGTCTTCGCCGAGCAGTATATTGCCCACAGAGGGCTGCATGACAATAAGTCGGATGCCCCCGAAAATTCGATGAAAGCCTATGAAAAGGCCGTTGAGCGCGGTTTCGGCATCGAGCTCGATGTCCGGATGACCAATGATTGCCAGATCGTCTGTTTCCACGACCCTAATCTCATGCGTGCTACGCACACTCTCGGGAGCGTGGAGGAAAAGAATCTGGGTGAGTTGCTCGAACTCAAACTTTTCGATTCGGAGGAACGTATTCCGATTTTCTGGGAGGTTCTTCACAATATCGACGGGCAGGTTCCTCTGATCATTGAGATAAAGGCAGAGAGAGGGGCGGATATCGATCAGCTCTGCAAAGAGGTTGTATTCTGTCTGGATTCCTATGAGGGAACAACATGTATCGAGTCGTTTCATCCGGGCGTTCTCCGGTGGTTCAGGAAGAATCATCCGTCATACCTTCGCGGACAGCTGTCCACACATTTTGAGGATGAGGGGATCTTCAGCATGTTCCTGACAGTCTGCTTTTTCAACTTTCTGACGAAACCGGATTTTATCGCATATGATATCAGATATATGCACTCGATACCCTATTATGTACTCCGTTCCTTATGGACGGCGACCGGCGTCGCCTGGACTTGTAAGAGTGAGGACGATCTTGATGACGCCCGGGGAATGTTCGATGTATTTATATTCGACAGTTTTGAACCGGGAAAGAGCGCTGCTGAAAAACTGGCAGTTCGAAAGGCTGCGGCGAAAGGAGTGGTCATGGAAGGAGTTGTCAGGAAGCACGCATATGTGAGCGGTCGTGTGCAGGGCGTGGGATTCCGCTACCATTCCACGTATATTGCTCAGAAGTGCGGGGTATCGGGCTGGGTGAAAAATCTATATGACGGCCGTGTCGAAATGGAAGTACAGGGCACCCCTGATCAGATCAATGCATTGTTCGAGGGGCTTAAGAGGACAAAATATATAAGTATAACCGATCTTGAGCTGACAGATATACCTGTCGACCCCAGATCGTATGAGATGAAAGTGAAATACTGAGCTGTTGCCGGAATGCCGGAAACAGAGGAATTACTTGCGTAGACTGACTTGTATCAAAGGAGTGACCATGAAAACACTGAAAAAGACTGTGTCGGAGAGTAAGGTGTGGACGTTCATCAAGGAACAGAATGTGCCTCATATGTTTCCTTTTATCCTCTACCTGATCGGATATATGCTCGTGTTCCGCTATCTGGAAACTTCTCCCAGAATCGGATATGTGGATGTGAGTTCCGAACTGGACTTTTACATACCGTTCTGTGAGGTTTTTATTGTTCCGTATCTCTCCTGGTTCCTTTTCCAGGCTATGTGGGTAGTTTTTGTATTTATCATTGACCGAAAGACATATGATCAGCTTACGACGATGCTGATGATCGGTATGACCGTTTTTCTTGTCGTATCGATTCTTGTTCCGACGAGAATCGGGCTTCGTCCGTACTTTATACCGAGAAATAATCTGTTCGTCAAATGGTGCCTGCTTCTCTGGAAGGTGGATACCCCGACCAATGTCTGGCCGAGTATTCATGTATTTAATACCACCGCGCTGATGATGACACTGTTCACTTCCGATAACCCGATTCTGAAGAAGAAGAGTGTGCAGTTCCCGGTCGTGTTCTGGTGCGCGATGATCATATTGTCGACCATGTTCCTGAAGCAGCACTCTATCGGCGATGTATTGTCTGCACTTGTGCTCAACGGTATTTCCTATGTGGTGGTTTATCAGGCAGGCCTGGCATTCAGATTCGAAGAGTGGGACAGAAGGTGGATCAAGGAGATGACAAAGTTCTGAGATGACGAGCCGGGTTTGTTCTTGAACAGCGCTGCTCCCGATCTAAAACAGAATACAGAAAATGAAAAAATAAAAGAGCAGCGAATTCGCTGCTCTTTTTTCTGGACGATGCAGGGCTCGAACCTGTAACCCCTCACACGTGAAGCGAGTGCTCTCC
>CAMYVI010000071.1 GCA_947302185.1 uncultured Lachnospiraceae bacterium | reverse complement strand
CAAAGTGCCGTCGCTCCGGGAATCGCTTTCCTCCGCACAGGCACCCGCAAGGATATGCCTCACAGACTCCTCTCCCATGAGAAATAGATCTGCGTTTGTTCCGGGTACGCCGAGCACCTCCCGATGGAACATGGGATCAATATAGTCAGGCCCGCATTTGACGCTTCTGACGCGATACCCGCGCTTTTTCAGCAGCGCAAGCAGACCGCATGTCACGACGGTTTTCCCGCTGCCGCTGCTCATAGCGGATATCATCATTCTCCTCACGTTCACTCCTTTTTTTCCTCCCGGCTCCCGACGAACCGTTCAATCACGGTCCGGAGCGTGTCAATATTCACCGGTTTCGAAATATATGCATTCATTCCTGACCTGAGCGCATGATGGACATCACTCTCAAATGCATCCGCCGTCATGGCTACAATCGGTATCCAGGTCATCGCCCCGCCGATATTCCTGATTATCTCCGTCGTCTGATACCCGTTGATTCCGGGCATATGCACATCCATAAAAATAAGGTCATACTCCCTGTCTCCGGCTTCCCTGAGGATTTCCACCGCCTTGTCACCTGTCTCCGCCATTACCGCCTCATATCCGAGATGCTTCAGCATTTTACCGGCGATTTCCCGATTCAGCCTGTTATCTTCAACAAGAAGGATTTTGATATCATCCTTCGGCAGACGCTCGAGAACAGGTCTGTTGAACATCCTGTACCGGGCGTGTTCCGAAGGCGCACCGATACTGTCCCGTTCTTTGATGAGACTGATGTCCTGTAGCCTGAATTCCAGATGCACGATGATTTCGGTACCTTCGTTCTGCCTGCTGAGCGCAGTGATGGTTCCTCCCATCGCGTCGACGATTCCCTTGCAGATCGCCATTCCGAGTCCGCTCCCTCTTACCTGGCTGATAGCGGAATTCTCCTCCCGCTCAAACGGCACGAACACTTTCTTAATGAATTCATCGCTCATACCGATTCCGGTGTCTTTTACATGGAACTCAATGCCTGCGTAACCTTCCGGTGCCTCGGCACTCTCGATTCTGAGATCGATTCTGCCGCCGGGCAGTGTATATTTGACTGCGTTGCTCATAAGATTGATCATGAGCTGCCGCATTTTCAAAGCGTCACAGTATATGAAGTCCGCCACATCATCGGAGATTACTTTCGTAAAGGTGATATCCTTCGCTTTAAACTGCGGCACGAAAATATCCATCGTCTCATCGACATGTTCCCGCAGAGAGTACGGCTCTTCCTTCAGCACAAGGCGGCCGCTCTCGATCCGGCTTATATCCAGGATATTGTCAATAAGCTGCAGCAAATGTTCCCCCGATGTCAGTATTTTCCCCAAACTGTCTTTTACCGTCTCCCTGTCTTCCGGATGGAGGAGCGCAATCTCCGTAAAACCGATAATCGCATTCATCGGCGTACGGATATCGTGGGACATATTGGACAGGAACATGGTCTTGGCTTTGCCGGCGTTGCGAGCCTGAATAAGTGCATCTTCAAGAAGCTGTTTCTGGCGCAGCGAATTTTCCTGTTCCTCATTTACATCTGCAAATCCGACCAGAACTTCCTCCGCTTCCCCTTCCTCTTTATCAATTCGCACGACCATACATCGATAATAATTCGGACCGTTTTTCGTCATCGCACGGAATATAAAGCTGTAGTCCCTGCGGCCGTCCAGATTCCTGCGGATCCCCTCGATAAGAAGCTTCTTTTTCACATTTTCACGGTCGAAACTGTAAACCCCGTTTTCAAGGAAGTATTCCATTGAAGTGTCAAAACTGTCGCTGAAGCCTTCCTCGAACCGCTTGCGAATGAAATCGGCAAGACGGTAAATGTAGTATCTGTCATTTACAAGATCGACAAAATAAACGGATGAGTACTCGGCGGTGAGACCCTCGATCAGACTCATGCGGCGCTTATTTTCCTCGCGTGTCGCCACCAGGTCCGTAATATCGCGCACTACGATCAGGCACATAATGTGACCGGTCGCCTCATTCTTACTGAGAAGCAGTTTCTGATTCAGCCAGACTTCATTTCCGAATCTGTCCCTGACGCTGTACTCGATCCAGGGCTCTCTGTTACCGAGTTCATAACTTCGGAGCATGTTTTCTCTGGACATGAATGTCCTCAGCGTCTCTCCGTTGTCCGAGGTAACGCGAGGTATCCAGGCGGCCACATGCGCGCTTAAATCATCAAAAGCAGCATATTTCTGATCCGGAATAAAAATATCCAGAGACCCGAAATCTTCCGCCAGCAGACGATAATCCGTGACGTCGACTTCACATGTCGATATCGACCCCTGCAGCCACGACACTGTTTTCATTTCTTCAATCAGGGGATCATTCCTGTACACGGCGTTACCCTTCTGAGAGACTATAAAAACAGGCTCATTCGCGTAGCTGTCGCTGTCCTGTCCGGATACGGTCAAAGTCTGCGCATCGCCCGGACTGTAACGCTTTATGTCGTCGCTTACGTTGCTGTAAGGAATGCATATCAGGGCTTTCGCCGCTATTCCGCTTCCTTCACCGAACCGGCGCACCTCAATTCGTCTCCGGTCACCGGAAATAAGGGGATAGGAGACAACGAATGAGTTTCGGCCGTGAAGAGTGGTCCGGATATTGTCCGTGGACATCTGCTTCCCGAACCATCCCCGATGGCTCTCTTCCACAGAATACTCACTGTAATACTGTATAAACTTGTCAAATGAAACCGTAGGATCTATCGCTGCCTGCATCCACGGAATCATATCCTGATTCGATCTGTCACTGTTGACCTGCATATAAATTTGGTTCTCCAGGAGATCGACCAGATAAACCCGCTGATAATCAGACATGAAGGCTTCCAGGAGCTGTTTCTGAAAAATAGGATCCATTCTCTCCTCCCCCATATCAGTGGCTTTGCTGCTGATATTCCAGACATGTAATCTGTTTCATTCATACATCAGAAAAATCACTGTGTAACAAATCGGGAACTTCTCGGCTCTTACAGCGTAAAGTACACAAGCGTCTTCCTCATCCGGTAACTATGTAGACCGGGTTTCCGGCTTTCATCATATGCCTGTCTCCGACCTTTTCAGCCCGGGTCACGGCAATCTGAATAATGTCCGGTTCTTTTCCGTTTTCCGAAAAAGCCTCAAGACACTCATTCAACGTCTCAAGAAGTACTGCGCTGACACATATGCGCGCCGCCCTGTTCCTTTTCCATGTCTCCTGCATAATTGTTTTCACATTTCCGCCGCTTCCGCCGATAAATACGGCATCCGGGACCGGCAGTTTTTCCAGGTCTTTCGGTGCCTCTCCCTGAACAACATGAAGGTTCCATCTCCCGAACGTTTCCCTGTTCCGGCAAATGAGTTCTACCGCCTCCCCTTTCCGCTCCAGGGCCCAGACCTGTCCCGCCTGCATGGCGAGTTCGACGCTCACACTTCCGGTTCCCGCTCCGATATCCCAGACGACATCGGAATCCTTAACAGACATCTTGCCTGTAACAATGCTTCTTACCTCCATCTTCGTCATCGGGACATTGCCGCGTATAAAAGCGTCGTCAGGGATGCCGGGCGGTCTGCGCTGCAGGATCAGCTGCTTTCCGTCTGATGATTCTGTACAGACGAGAAGTACAGACAGATCCGAAAAAGACATCTCTGCGCATTCGGCCGCCGTACAGCTGACTATGCGCTCAGTCCATGTACCCGATTCAGATGCGGTGCAGCCGGCACTACGCTCTGTCTCTGCACCCGCTTTTCCGTATGAAAGATTCTCTCCCACTGTCACTTTTAGGCTGCCCAGTCCGGCCGCAGTCAGTTCCCGGCAGATGACATCCGCGGTATACTTTCCCCCTGTCAGGAAAAAAGTCTCCCGCCCCTTCATTATCTCATGAACGGGGTCGCAGTCTGCTCCGTGGGCTGATACCAGATTCCAGTTCTGCCACGGAATGCCTATTCTTGACGCGAACATCGAGACAGATGAAATTCCGGGAAGGAACTCAATCTCCGTGATAGAGCCGAAACGTTTCGAAATCGTCTCCTTAAGCAGGCGCGCGCCGGAATAAAAACCCGAATCACCGCTGAGAGCGACGGCTGCATTTTCAATCTCGTCCGAATCAATACAGCCGGCCAGAAGCTCGCAGATTTTCTTCGGTTTGGCTTCCACGACTTTTTTCTCTGAGGAGTCATCCCTCTGCGTACAGGCTGCCGGCAGGCTTTCCAAAACCCGCGCGGCTCCGAAAATCACATCTGCCCGCTCGAATGCGCGCTTTCCTTCCTCAGTAAGGGTGGCCGGCGTCCCGCAGCCGGTTCCGATGAGAGTTATCTTCATTTCATTTTCCCCGATTCTCAGTTACACATACTTCCGCCTGCTGTTTTCTCCCGCCCGAATCAGACAATACCGGCAATCGGCGCGTCTTCGACAAGCGGCGGTACTTGATATTTTCAGGAAGTCCTTATCGAAAAGTCCGGTCTTGCAGTATTCTGGCTGCCTCCCGCACATCCACACCCGACTCCTCGGGGCGACGGATCACTATCGTCTTGACACCGCAGTTCATAGCAGCGTACATCTTCTCTTCAAAACCGCCGCTCCTGCCGGAATCTTTCGTGACAAGGTATGAAATATTATACTGCCCGAATGTAGCTTCGTTCATCTTCTGCGTAAACGGTCCGAACATAGCGATGATATTCCTGTGCGGTATGCCGTTTTCTTCACATGCTTCAATGGCCGCCTGTGTCGGCAGTACTCTGACGTATAGTCTCTCTCTCGGAATATCGGAAAATGCCCCCAGCTCCTTTGAACCTGTTGTCAGCAGTATATTGCCGGCAGTATGCAGAAGGATCCGGCAAGCCGCTTCGGCACTGCTCGCATTTGAAAGATCGGGCAGCTGAGCATCCTGATCTAATATGTCTGCATCTTCCATAGTGAACAGATCAAGTTCTGAAGGTTCCCGGGTAACTCTCAGATATTCAATGCCGAGTTTCGAACAGGCTTCCCTGATATTCCCGCTCGCTTCCACTGCATAGGGATGCGTCGCATCGATACATAAGTCAAATCCCCGCATCACCTGCTGCATCCTTTCGCAATCCATACGGCCGACTATGGTATGAAAACGGCTGCCTTCCGGCGGCAGATCTCCTTTCCGCAGCATTTCTTCCCCGATGCCCGTCGCTACGCTGATCGTAACGTCAGCTCCGTTCCCCGTATGGATCCAGGCGAGTTTGCGGCCTTCGGCAGTTCCGCCGAATATCATAACTTTGATGCTTTTCATAAAGACCTCCGTCTTATTTCATTTACTGAACGAGCGAATATTGTCTGCATTATTCCGCCGCATAACGGGAACGCCTCAGTTCATATCCGCGCTGCGTCACCATTTTACCGGAAACAATTCCGGTATGGAAATTCCCTATATACACCGTCGTGAACATGTCTACCTTTTCATCCCTCAGCTCCCCGAGAGTCAGTAACCTTTTTTCCGTACCCTCACGGCCTATGTTGCGTACCCAGCCGCAGACTGTGAGTGGAGACATTTGTTCAAGAAGGATATCGCACGCCCGCTTAAGATGATCCGGGCGCTTTTTGGACATCGGATTGTAAAGACAGATTGCAAAGTCACCTTCAGATGCCGCCCGGAGCCGCTTCTCGATTACCTCGATGGGCGTCATCAGATCTGACAGGGATATCACACAGAAGTCATTCATGAGCGGCGCACCGAGAACTGCAGCGCCCGAGATGGCTGCAGTCAGCCCGGGAATCACATTTATCTCAACGCCGGGGTATTCATCCTGCATCTCCAGAATCGGTCCTGCCATGCCGTAAACACCTGCATCTCCGCTGCAGATCATTGCGACTGTGAGCCCCAGGTCCGCGCGCTCGAACGCCATCCGGCAGCGCTCCAGTTCTTTTTTCATCGGAGTGCTGAAGAATACCTTGCCGGGATAGCGCTCTTTCACGAGATCCACATAAGCCGTGTAACCACATATGACATCTGCGTTAGAGAGGGCCCGCTTTGCTTCACATGTCATCATATCTTCCGTTCCCGGACCTATTCCCACTACTAATAGCTTTTTCATAAGATTATGACCTTTTGTAAATAACAAATACTATCGTTTAATCCCGGAGGCGGACAGCGAAGCTATTCTTCCGTCCAACGGAAATCGGGTCTGAAGTCACGGACAGCAAGAGCAACCGTGACGCCGTCATAAACATGCTTTCGCAGTATAAGTCTTCCCGTTTCCGCATTCTGCGTCAATGCAGCTCCGAGCAGCGCACTCCTCTCGCACACATTGTCTACTCCGGTGATTTCCTTAACAAAATCCGAAGAGGAGAACCCGCCCTGAAGTTCCGAAAGCTGCCCGGCTGTGAAAGTAACAAAAGGAATCTTTCTGCCCGTACAATAATCCAGCAGGCCTTTTTCATTCTTTTTCAGGTCTATGCTGAACATACCGCAAAGTGACCGCGGGAAGATGCCCGCTTCGTCGAACGCCTCACGCAGCGCTCTCTCAACATTTGCGGCGGCAATTTCTTTTCTGCATCCGACTCCCGCACATACGATGCGCGGAACAATATACAGAATTTTTTTACTGTCCGGCAGATAATAATTCCGATATACTGTCAGAGCTGCGTCGATGTCGGAGCTTTCCCGGCTTTTCCCTGTATCCGGCCTGCTTTTCTTAATGACTACATGGTCAGGTATCTCACCGGAAATCGGATAATCACTTGCGATCACGATGTCGTTTCCCGTCAGGATCTTTGTCGAGAGCACCTTAATTCTCTCCGGATTTTCAACTATACAGCCCTGGACCCGTGCCCACGCATCCACAGAAAACACATTTTTTCGATCGGTCGCGGTCGTAATGACAGGCTCAGCTCCGATAAGTCGGGCGATTCGGCGGGCGAGATCATTTGCGCCTCCGAGATGACCGCTGAGAATCGGAATTACATATTTTCCTGTCTCGTCGAGAACAACGACAGCGGGATCATTTGTCTTACTTTTGATATAAGGAGCAATCGAGCGCACACAGATACCGGCGGCACCTATAAAGATAAGAGCGTCGGTACCGGCAAATGCGTCTCTTACCCACTCATCAAGCGTCATTCCGCAGCCGCAGCGGGTTGAAGAAGCACCGAGGCTTTCGGAAAGAGAATCAGCGAGACTCTTTCCGTGATCGGTGAAAGCTATGATTCTGATATTCATGGCAGCGGTCTCCTCACCGAGCTCAATTAAAGATCTCGTGGTGGACTACCGTACTCGTACGGTCGATAGGCTTGAATACATAGCCTCTCGCCTGATATTCTTCAATAATCGCCGGCAGTGCCTCGACCGTTGTCTCCTTCTGCTCCCCGTCATGACACAGAAGAACGATTGTCTGGGATTCGGAGGAAAGTGCATTTGCAACAGACTCCTCCGTTGTAACTGAACTTCCGTCTCCCGTGGCTGCATTCCAGTCCCAATACTGGTAGCCGCGGGCCTGTACTTCTTCGGAAAGCGCCGTCATGATTCCTTCACAGTAGTGCTTTGAGATTTCGTTGGATGCACCTCCCGGGAACCGGATGAATGCCGGAACATAACCGATCTGCTCCTGCACGACCGCTGCTATCTGATCCAGATCTTCGAAGAAAGCGTCCGTTGAAGTATAAATCACCTCATATTCATGACTGAAGGAGTGAAGTGCTATCGTATTTCCGCGATCGTACGCTTCCTTTATCAAACCGAAGTAATCCGGGTTCTGGGCTGTTACAAAGAATGTAGCCTTAATGCCGTATGTGTCCAGGATATCAAGGACCTGCGGCGTAAGATAAGAAGGACCGTCGTCAAATGTAAGGTAGACGGTCTTCTCCGCAGTCTGATCATAATTCCAGTTTTGGTTGTTCGGATCGACAGCAAAGTCCGAGCGGTCTGCCGCAGGAGTCGGAGCATCTGCAGGGACTGCGGCATCCAGCGGAACCGGCGTCACCGTCTGGGCGGACGGGTCCGCTGTCGCTGTGGAATCCGTGCCTGTTGTATCGGCTGCAGCTGCAGAGGCTGCTCCGGTATTTTTATCTCCGGCTGCCCCGCCTGAATCCGGATATGCCGCATCCGCTGTTTGGGCTGATGCGGTGCCTGCAGCCGTATCGGATCCGTTGGCTGTCACAATTCCATCCCCCGATACATTTCCGACTGTTCCGTCAGCGTAATAAACCGATCCCGTATTCTCCGTTTCCGTGCCGGTCGTCAGCTGCGTGCTTCCGGTACCGTGAGCGCCTGTTTTGCCGGGTACAAGAGCGAAAATGAGTGCAGCTATCACAGCTGCCCCTGCTCCGCCGCCGATTATCAGTCTGCGCCTCAGCTGCTTTTCGCGTGCTTTCTTCTTTTCCAGTGCCCGTTTTTGCCACTTATCCATTATTGCCCCCCTGTTTTCTCATTCCTGAATTCTTTCGCTGACGGTACCCGGTCTCAAATGCCGGGTCATAAAGCCTGCTCTTCTCATACCTGTCTCCGAGAAAGTCTCCGACAAGTATCAGCGCAGTCCTGTTTATTCCGTTTTGCCGGCCTGCCTCCGCCAGCGTACCGACAGTGCAGTGCACAATCTTCTGCTCAGGCCACGTCGCTTTATATACGATTGCCGCCGGAGTGCTCTCCGTATAAACACCTTTAAGCAAAGCATCCGATACTTCTTTCATCATCCCGGCAGACAGAAATATGACCATTGTGGCGCCGTGACACGCGAGTCTTTCGATTGACTCTCTCTCCGGGACCGGCGTCCTTCCTGCCATTCGCGTAATAATCACGGTCTGGCTGACTCCGGGAAGAGTATACTCTGCCTGAAGAACCGCTGCCGCGCCGCAGAAAGATGATACGCCCGGGACGATATCATAGGGGATTCCGTGAGCGTCGAGCTCATCCATTTGCTCACGAATCGCACCGTAAATGCCGGCATCCCCGGTATGAAGCCGCACAATATCCTTTCCGTCTGCATATCCTCGCACACATACTTCCTTCACTTCCGGCAGGGACATTTCAGCGCTGTTATAAATCCGGGTGCCTTCCCGGCAGAAACCGAGCAGGACAGGATTGACAAGGCTCCCGGCGTATATAACAATGTCTGCTTTTTTCAAATACTCCGCACCTCTCACCGTGATCAAATCCGGCGCGCCGGGTCCGGCTCCCACAAAATGTACCAAATCAAATCTCCTTTAAAAATCCTGTCACGAACGCCTCAGCGCCTTTGCCCCTCAGGCACCTGCTTAATCGCATTTTCCGCATTGCCACTCTGACAGCAGCTTTTTAATCGCATTTTCTGCATTGCCACTCTGACAGCAGCTTTTTTAATCGCATTTTCCGCATTGCCACTCTGACAGCAGCTTTTCTGCTCCCTCAGTGAGGCCGAGAAGACCCTGCACATTTGAAAATGTCAGCGCCCCGACCGTATATGCATCTCCGACACGTCTTACAAGATATTTCTCTATTGACGCCATGAGTGCTCTCATAACTTCATCCTGAATTCCTTCGGCTTTGAGAATATCCAGACATGCATCCGTCGTCACGCAGTCCATGATTGTCCGGCATACACTGCTTTCAGCTCCGCAGATCGCCGCATGAGCGGCAAAAAGCTCCATTCGGCAGTCGGCATAACGGCTGTGAGTATTCATAATGCCGCCGGCCAGTTTAACAAGCTTTCCAATATGCCCTGCTATAAGTACTTCCCGAAAATTCTCCGCTGCCGCGGCGTCGAGAGCATCGCCGATAAAATTGGAGCACATAACAATGGGAATATCCGCTATCGGAATCTTCTCATTTTTCAGAAAGTCCATCCCGTAGTTACCCGGTGTGAGAATGAGTCTGCCGGATTCATTCATATGCCTTACCTGTCTGATTTCGACGCAGACAGCGTCAATGAAGGCCTGCATACTCATAGGCTCTACTATCCCTGAAGTGCCGAGAATCGAAATTCCTCCCTCAATTCCGAGATGTTTATTAAAAGTCTTTCCGGCTATCTTTTCCCCTTCCGGAACGGAAATGACGACAGATACTCTTCCGAAAAAACCCGCAATCTCGCAGACATCTCTGACTGCTCTTTCAATCATCCGGCGAGGGACGTGATTGATAGCGGCACATCCGACAGGTTGATCGAGTCCAGGTTTTGTCACGCGGCCCACTCCCGGTCCTCCTTCGACGGTGATTTTGACATTATCCGCGGATATACGTGCGGCTGCAGACGGCTGTTTTGTTACTTCTGCATTCGTTTCTTCTGCAGCCGCTTCTTCTGCAGTCGTTTCTTTTGCAGCCGCTTCTTCTGCAGTCGTTTCTTTTGCAGCTGTTTCTT
>CAMYVI010000070.1 GCA_947302185.1 uncultured Lachnospiraceae bacterium | reverse complement strand
ACTTATATTTGAAGAATCACTGTTAATTTCTATTGCTTATATTTAAACGCCTACAGCCGTGCCCGCTACAGCGTAAGCATTGAGGAGCTGACCGGAAACAAGCGTAAGACCGAGGATGATGCCGAGCATCTCTGTCGTTCCCATCTTTTTTGCGATGGACCAGCAGATACCGACCGGAATACCTACGTGGAAGACCGCCTCACCGATCAGCCAGAGGAAATGGTCCAGACCTGCCCAGAACTGGGACAGCTCTACGAGTGTGTGACCGCCCTGGAAAACGTACAGGGAGTCGATGACATTTCTGAAACCGAGGATAAGACCTCCGGTAATGATTGCCGGCAGCAGCGGTGCGAAAATCTCCGCCAATACCGTAGCGATTCTCTGAAGCGGATTCTGGTTCTGTTTTGCAGCCTGTTTGACTGCGTCCTTGGAGACACCGGATATTCCGGATACTTCCGTGAAGTCATTGTAGAAGTCCGAAACCGCATTGCCGATGATGACCTGGAACTGACCTGACTGTGTAAATGTACCCTTAACGACCTTCATTCCTTCGATCTTGGATACATCAGCTTTCTTTGGATCATTGAGAACGAAACGCATTCTTGTCATGCAGTGTGAAACAGCACCGATATTTTCCTTGCCGCCCACATATTCCAATAATTCTTTGGAATCCTCAGTAAATTTTCCCATACTCTTCTTCCTTTCTTGAATTGCCCCGCATGCATTCGGGATTACGATAATGTATCCTTTATCTCATGCAGGTATCTCCTCTTCACGACTCTATAATATCAACTTTCATTACGAAAATCAATTAGCTTGTTTAAACAAAATTTCCAGTATATATTTAGTGCTTTTGCGTAAAGGTGATACCATTTGAACAAGTTAAATCTGTGCACTTTTCATATAAAGCGTGCGATGTTCGAGCATGCTACTTGTTCATATAATTTGCACAACAATAGTATTGTCTTTTATTAATATAAATAATGACTTTTTAACTATATTTATATAATCTATAGGCAAAGAATTGACGATACAAAAAGGAGCCGGATATGGTCATGGTCGCTTGCGTAGATCAGATCAATCCGTTAATGCAGCAAAAAACTGCCGCTCCCGAAGATCATAACAACTGAACATACCGGCTTTGCATTAGCGGAAGCCGCATGAAGTTGTGATAAGCTTCAGGAGCGACAGTTTTCTTGATTTTCTGTCTTATATCATTTTAAGAAATATTATCAGCGCTTTGACCTCTTAGCCTGATTATAAAATACGAAGCGGTCCGGTCTGTGTCGGGACTCGGTGTACTCGAACATCACTCCGGTCGAATTATATGTATGTGAAGTGACAACGACTACACAATTGTAGTCGTGCAGATCCATGTTTCTCTGGTCGGTTTCTGTCTTTCTCTCGACCGTCAGCTTTCTGAGCGTTGTCATAATTGTCTCGCCCAATACAGTCTCAATATGCTCGTAAATTGAGTTCTCGGCGATACGCGGCGTAAGATCTCTGACCACAGACTTCAGGAACCAGTTATGATCGATAATAAGCACCTCATTGTCAAAGCAACGTGCTCTCACGATAGCATACGCTTCCTGCCCCGGTTCAAATCCTGTTCTCTTTGCCAGCTCGCGGTCGACTACAATCTCTTCGAAACGTATAATCTTCGTTCTGTAGACCATGCCGTTGCGATGAGCCGCTTCTTTCATCGTCTCGATTCCGCCGAATGAGAACAGTGAAGGCTGAGCCGGGCTCCACAGGACCAGTACTCCTTTACCATGCATACTTTGCACATAGCCTTCATCAGCAAGCTTTGCTATCGCCCGTCTGACAGTGTTTCTCGAACAATCATATTCCTCAATCAGATGGTACTCTGACGGAAGATATGAATTATGGGCATAATAGCCGCTCTCAATTTTGCTCCGCAGATCCTCATAGATTTCATGATACTTCGACGCCGGCATAGCTGAACCCCCTCAAAAGAAAGATTTATCCTTCAGCTATCAATGATATCACACTAAATCATTAAAGAGCAACTGTCATGGAGCATGCTTTGCACAAAACTGCCTTTTTTGCTTAAAAATCAAGGGCTTTTGCGTTTCAGTAAAATACCTGTCTAAACATGATGTCACCGGTTTCATTCGGAATAAGGAATCTTACCTGTCCAGTATTCATTTGCATAAATATCTGTGAGCTTATACATCGCGATACATTTTTCTGCATTGTCCAGATACATATTGTCCACTTTTATGACGTGCTCCGGATCTATTGTCAACTCATTGCCGGTAGCATACATATCTTCGAAGTCACCTTCATATGTGTAAAAATCGGCTGCAAATGTAAGCACCGATCCCGCAAGATCTTCATCATCGATCGGCTCGATCTTTCCGAGGATTTCTTCAGGGCTCTTATAATTCTGAATCGTACTGATGCCGATTACGGAACCTTCCGGATCCTCACTCGTGAACTTCACAATAATGTTGCACTCCGTCTCACCATTCAGTATCGCCGGAACGCGGCCGATTACCGTATAGGAATTATCCTCATCCATCACGGCTGACATCACATAATAAGGAGCGACCTTATCATCGAGCGCGAGCCAGGTGCCGTCCCACGTTCCGATCAGGTCATTTTCCTCATCGAACTGTATAATGTTGTCCGTCCCGAGATCAATATATCCCTCACCCTGATCATAGAAAACGGTGAATTCAATCTTCTCTATAAGATCCCACGTGTCATCAGTGAGAACAAGCGCCGACTCACCGTCTTTATCGGTCCAGAAAAGCTGTGAAGCATCAATCGTGTGCTCCGCTATGAAGTCCTTCTTTTCCTTGATAAGTTCCGTATCGAGCCAGGAAGAATTATCCTCTTTCAGTCCGTTGACCTCCATATCGGGAGCAACGGAACGCGCTGACAGGAATGAAGTGAGGAGCTGTTCCAGAATCTCAGCGGAACCGTTACTGCCGCCGTAGGAGCCGTAATCATAATAGGATCCGTTGGAGCCGCCGGAACTGCCGGATGATCCGTAGGAGTTTCCCGATCCGTATCCGCCGCCGAGTATCTGGTAAAGCGGCGAGGAAGATCCGCCTGCGCTGATCTGCCCGCCTGCCACAAGGCTCGCGAATGACCTGCACGCCGTCGTATAATTCTGATTGTAGTTGGTCTTGTTCAGTGTCGTAAGTACTTTGTCCGTGTAGGATACTCTTCTGTACGGGAAATAAGCGGCAATTCCGTAAGCGCTCCTGAAATTGCTGCTCGTACGGTTGTACTTGATTATGCTGCGCAGTGCAGCTGCAAGCGCATTACTCTCCGAGCTGTTGATACGCGTGCAGAAGTCTATCAGATCGATCTGATCGATTTTGGTGGAAGATGCGAATTCGAGCGTCGCGGAACGCGCATTTGCGACCTTAATATATTCATCCCCCCGGATATTATCATTAAGTGTCGATGCAAATGCATCCAGCGCCTCCGGTACCGTTCCCGAAGCCTCGGCAAGGTCGACAACGGAAAGTGTCGTGGAGTCACCGCGTGTTCTCTTGGCATTATCGCTTGTGAATGTGTCGCAAATGACCTTGCCCAGCGAGAGCGTATCCATGGACGGATTCTGGCTGAGCTGATTCAGCCACGTTGTATAATACCAGCCGTAGCCCGGTTCCGTCTCCTCTGAAGCGATCAGATAATCCGCATACGGCTCGACTGCCATCGCGTTTTCGAGCGTAGCCATAAGGCATGCGTCGAAGCCGATAAAATCGAACTTCACGCCGCCGTCTTTGAGAGCCTTCGCAATTCCGTCGAGGCTCATAGTCGTACCCGGGAACTTCTCATCGCAGCCGAAGCCCGAAAGCGTTCCGCCACCGTGGTCCCAGAGAATCAGGTCATACCGGCTTGCAGGAAAATTACTCTTGCACCATTTAATAAAGCCGGAAAGTGTTGACGGATCGGTCATCGGAACATTTCCTTCATTGGGACTGAGACGCTCGACGCCGCCCTTTACGACCTGATAAATTTCGTTTTTGGAGTTGGAAAATACAGAATTCTTCCATTTTCTGCAGCCGCCGGTGTAGACGAGTATTCTGACGCGGTCCGTATCCAGATTGGCGCTCAGCATCTCCTGAAGATCATTCGTCGCCATGGCGTAGTTGGATTCAAGATCTGTTCCGCACATATAGACCATGAGAGTGACCGTATCCTTCCCGTTTCCGAGAAGCTTGGTGAACTTATCTCTGGCTTTGTTGGAAACAACGGTATCTACAGACCCGGTGTTATTGTCCTCAGTGTCTGCCGGCTGTGTATAATAGCCGTTCGCACCGTAGGAACCCGCTCCGCCCGAACTCTGTGAAGTGCTCGAAGAAGAACTCTGCCCCGATGACGAACTCTGCTCAGAGCCTGACACAAAGTAGTCATAGAAGGACGAATTCTGCGCGCCGCTTCCCTGCGAGCTTGATGTACTTGTTCCGGTGCTTGTAGCGGTACTCGTCGCCGTATTGTTTCCGCCACCGCCGCCGAAAAGCAGGTAGGCAGCTATAACTATGATAGCGAGCGGAGACAATTTCGTGAGTCCGCCGCCCGATCTTTTAGGGCCTTTGCCGCCGCCCGAACCACTGCCCGAGCCGCCGCTGCCGCCTCGCTGAGAATGAGTCTTGCCGAGTCCCTGCCCGACTTTGTCAATGGATCCGGTCTTTCCGGATACATGCTTTTCTCTTCCGACATATTTTTGGTTGCGATCCATAGTGCTCCTCCTCTGAAAAAGGCGGTAACGCCGAATTCAAATAATCCTATAATGTATTGTAAGCTTTCAAAAGGAATTTGTCGAGATGCAAGTGCGCTTTACGATTTTGCATAAAATTACGGAAGAAAAAGCAGAAACGCTTTTTACTTCCGTAAATTCAGTCATTATTTCTCTCTCACCGTCTCATATGGCCTCCGCCCATATCCATTCCGGAGACACTTGTCTCCGCGCCGCTGTCGTCAACTGTCGTGACTGTGCCGGTGAGAGTTATTTTACACAATTCCTCATCATCACTGAAGAGCGTATAAGTACCGCCGTTCTTGAGCCCGTCACCTGCGAACTGAAGCGTCTGCGTGACCTTCGTCGTTTTGATCGAAGCAATCTCTTTTCCGAAAGAATTCTTCAGCGAAAGAGTAGTCCCTGCCGCCACATTGTCGGAGAAAAGAACCGTTATCGCATAGGCCTCGGAATCCTCCGAAATGGTCTGCAGCATGCCGGGTGAACCGGTAGCAATCAGCGTACCGCCACTCATTATGTAAGAATTTCCGTAATCAAGCGATCCGTTCCCGTTGTTGGTCGGTCCTTCTACGATGACCTCACCGCCCGTCTGAGTGATATCCGTGTTGGCGTCGAGCCCGTCGCCGTCCGCATTCACGTAAAGTTTGCCTCCCGTGATTGTCAGAAAACCGGAAGACTCTTCGAACATTCCGCCGGGCATTCCTCCATTTGCTCTGCCCTGAGGTCCTCTTGGCAGCTCGGGGTTTGCTGCACCGCTTGCTCCTTCCGGTGTGCCCGCATTCGCACTGCCGCTCGCTCCTTCCGCTGCGCCCGGATTCGTACTGCCGCTTGCTCCTTCCGGTGTGCCCGGATTCGTACTGCCGCTTGCTCCTTCCGGTGCGCCCGCATTCGCACTGCCGCTCGCTCCTTCCGATGCGCCCGCATTCGCACTGCCGCTCGCTCCTTCCGATGCGCCCGCATTCGCACTGCCGCTCGTTCCCGGCATTCCTGCACTTCCGGCATTATCCGCTCCCTCTGAAGCGTATGACAGATCTCCGCCGGCAGCATTAACGCCGTCATCCGATGCGGTCACAGACGTATCTCCGCCCGAAATATTAATATTAACGGCCTCAAGTCCCTCATAACTGTCCTCGACAGTTATCTTGCCGCCCTTTATATCCAGCGTATCATCCGCGTGAATGCCGTCGTCACCCGCTTTGATTGTGAGAGTTCCGCCGGATATCAAGATCCGATAATTGCTATGGATCGCATCATCCTGAGTGTCCATGACAAATGTTCCGCCTCTGATCTCAAGCACTCCCTCGCACTTGATACCCTTAGCTGCGGCAGTCGTGTCAGCGGTGTCCGTATCATCATTTTCATCGGCTCTTGCCGAAGCGATTGCGGCTTCTTCGAGCGTACCATCCGCGGCTTCTGTTTGACCTGTTTCTTCAGGCGTACCATCCGCGGCTTCTGTCTGACCTGCTTCTTCAGGCGTACCATCCGCGGCTTCTGTCTGACCGGCTTCTTCGGGAGTACCATCCGCGGCTTCTGTCTGACCGGCTCCCTTAGTCGTCTCTTTCGCGGTATCGGTCTTGCTGCTTCCTTTGGCCGCTGTCATCATAAGACCGCCTGAAGCCATTTCGTCATTCTGAGTAAGTGTTCCCGTGTTCGTCTTGTTCCCGCCAGACGATTCCGAACCGTCAGTTCCGCTGAGCGATCCCAGAGATTCCGAATCTCTTCTGTCCGGTCCTTTCCGACCTCTGTCCCAACCGAATCCGTTCTCGGAATTACCGGATGCATCCGTAATATGTCCCGTAAAATCTTCAGGCATTTGCCCATCCGCGCCGGGCGTACCGTCCGAGAAACCTTCCGGTGTCTCACCGGATGTGTCAGGAAGCTCGCCGGAGAAGCCTCCGCGTCCGTAATCACGTCCGTACTCCTTTCCGCCCGGTCGTCCCTGCGCACCGAATCCCTGATCGGAGCTCATATGAGCAGCATTTTCGGCACCGTCTGCTGTCTTAATATTGAAATCACCGCCGTCGATTCTCACGGATGAGGCAGCGTCGACGGCTTCATCACCGGATGTGAGAGTGAAGGATCCATTTGCAATATAAACAAATCCCTTGCTCACATTCTCGATATTGGTCGACTTGATTGCGTCCCCGCCGCTCGTGATCTGGAACGTCCCGTCTTTTATCTCCACTCTGTCCTTACCGACTATTCCGTCGTCAGCAGCATTGATGGCGTACGTTCCGCTGATAATTCTGAGATCGTCCTTGCTCGCAATTCCGTCATTATGCTTTGCATTGACCTTCAGCGTTCCGCTGCCGTTAAGTACAAGGTCCGCCTTGCTGTATATTGCGGCGGAAAAAGTCTCATCTGAATAGATCTCACTGTCCGTTACGGTATTTTCCGTGTCGGACTCGAGCGAGATCGTCACGCGGTCGCTCTCCATGATTCTGATTGCGGGACCGTCGGAGCTCGTAATTTCAAATCCGTTCAAAATCAGACGAACTTTTTCCTTTTCACCTGCATTAACAGTGATCGTACCGTTCAGTTTTCCTTCAAATACATACGTTCCGGCAGTCGTAATACTGATATCTGTACCTTCCGCAGTGATTCCGGAGCTGCCTCGGCTGATGCTCACAGTGTCTCCGTCCGCTTCAATTCCGGTGACAGTTCCGTATGTCCATCTTTCGTACATATCGCCGGATTTAAAGTTGATCATCTCAGCTGTAACAGCAGTGTAGGTATTGCCTGCTGAGGAAGTGCCTGCCGAAGATGTTTCGCCGGCAGTACCGGAACCGGCTGCGCTTGTGCTGTCAGTGCCGTCCTGAGCGGCTGTCTCTCCATTTGTCGCGTTTTCTCCTGCTGCCGTGTCAGCTGTAGTACTGTCAGCCGGTACTGTCATTGCGCCGCTATTATCGGAAACGGTTCCGGAAATGTTCCCGCACGCGCTCATGGCCGCCATAACTGCAGCAATAACAATTGCAAGGGTCCCCTTGCGAAGATTGTGTCTCGTCATAAAAGCTCCTTTGCACAGTGTGCATCTAAGGTGAATATCACCTCCTGCCTGATATGCTGAAGTGAATCCATTGTATTATTTTTCTCAGACCACTTGTATACAGCGAGTCATCTGTCCTTTTTTATTCTCCAAACGCAGCAACTGCAGCCTCGTTGTAGAGGTAGAGAGTTTTGCCGAGATTGCTTATTTTTTCATTCTTCTTGATAACACAGGAGCGCGCGTATGTGAGTACAGACGCCGTTATTGTATATGTGCTGCTGTCGTCTGACACAGAGTAAGTATGTTCATACTGCAGATGGTTTGAATACACGCCGGGACCCAGCTCCAGATAATATGCACCATCCGAAGATCGTTGTTTCAGCTCAACCACTGATCCATCAATTGAGTAAGTAAAACCGAACGGGTCGACATTGTTAAACCCCAAATACAGTCGAAGAGTGTTGTCCGATTCCAGCATCGCTGAGATGCCGCGGATACTCACTCCTGCCGGAAGTACACCCTCACGGTCAGCGATATAACCGCTCATGGTTTCCGCTGTCACTGCATTCACAGCGCTGCTGACCGACAGGCCGTCTGCGTTGTGTCCAAAATAAATCTGTGCTGCTGTGCAGTAGTCTTTGGCTGCTGCGCCAACTGCCCTTTCTTTTTCGTCCTCAGCATGGGTCTCAAGCCATGCGAGATATTCCGCCAGCGAATATTGAACGCCGGTCTCCGTGTAGTCAGTATCTCCGCCAATGTTCTGAATGCTGAGCTCATTGCCCCACTGATCGAACAGTCTCGCTGTGATGGTGTCGGTGGCTTCCTTCGCTGCCAACGGGATGCTGAACTTGTAGCCTTTGCCTTCGACTATATCAGCTTCTTCGACAGGAAGAGTAACGGCATTGGGTGTTTCGTCATATGCGTCATTCGTGATGGTCACATAAGCGCCTCCCTCGTCCACCACAGTTTCCGGAATATCAAAATAATAATTCAATTTAATCTTGTCATTAAAAGATCCGGATACGCCATTGATGACACAGGGAGCCGGTTTCTCCGTAAGAAGGGCCTCACCATCATCATTCAGTACCACCCTGTACTCGTTGTTGTCGCTGGTGAAAGCTGACGCATTTCCATTCCCCTTCAGGCCTTCTGTAAAAACTCTCTTTTCCATCATGGTCACACCGGCCCCGGCGCCATCCAGCGGCTCTGTAATATGGATCATCGCATTTGCAGCTAAATAGATGTTGTCGGTTTTTTCGGCCCAATATCCATTGTCCTCGAACTGCCGCAAGTTGTCGGTGACCTGCGCGTTGTTGTTGAAGGAGAAAGTGCTGTTATCCGCTACATAGACACCGCTGCCATTGCCCGTGGATATATTGTCGTTGATGATACCGCCGTTCATTGTGAAGGCACCCTCTTTTTCGACATACACACCGCCGCCCTGGCAAGTGTTGTTGCCCTGGCTCCAGTTTTCGGTAATGAAGCCGCCGTTCATTATGAAGGTAGCACCTTGTCCGACATACACACCGCCGCCCGGGCCCTTTTGTTCAGATTCTCCGTAAGTAGAGTTATTGATAATGGAGCCGTCGTTCATTATGAAGGTAGCGCCTTGTCCGACATACACACCGCCGCCCTGACAATTGTCATTTTCCATGGTCGAGTTCCCGTAGATGGAGCCGCCGTCCATAATGAAGGTACACCCTTGTCCGACATACACACCACCGCCCGGGCTGTAAGTGAAGCCGCCGGTAATTATACCGGATTTGTCGGGACTGGAGTCCTTGATAGTCAGACTGCCATCCCAGTCAATCTTAATCACGTTACCGTTTCCACTATCAGGCATGCCGCGGTCGATTGTATGCCCGTTCAGGTCCACGACCACAGAGTTGTGCACTTCCAGAGTTTTTTCGTACTCGCCGCAGGTGATGTTCTCCTCAAGAATAACATCGATTCCGTTTGTCATGGCTTTCTGAAGCTCGGACCAGGTGGTAATATGCGGATTGTCCACGATTGCCTCGCCTTCCGCATTCAGCCAGATTTCATAAGTATCATTATCGTACTTGAAGTTGTCAGCATTACCATTGCCGGGCAGGCCGCTGGTGAGAATACTCAGACCGGCATTGCTGGTGACGCCGATCAAGCTGTCACCGAGGCTGCTGTTGATCCGGATCTTTCTTTCTGGATTCTGCAGGTATAGATTGCCTGTTGCGAATCGGCCTCCTCCCACGCCTCTCTTATTATCCGTTATCTTCACAGACCCGGAGATAGTGATGTCTTTATCGCTATACTCATCGACAGTCACGCCCCAGTTTAAGTTGTCGGTTATAGTTCCGCCATACATAGTAAAACTACCGCCCATCACACGAACACCGGAAGCAACCGCTCCCCTGATAGTGCCGCCATACATATTGAAAACAGCAGGTTTACTTAAAACAACAAGGCTTGCCTGGGAGCAGTTTTCCTGGGTGATGGTACCGCCTCCATCATCGTATAGGTTCAGAACAGTACCTTCGCCTTCGATGGAAATGACTTGATCGCGAGAGTGCCCTTTCCCGCAGATCGTATGCCCGTTCAGGCACAGATTCAAGGTACCGCTGCTCAAGGTCCATTTGTCGGTCAAGGTCACATCCTCGGTCAGGTAGTAGCTTCCTCCCCCTGACGGCAGGCTGTCGACGGAATTCCAGGGCTCAAAATGGACATCATTGTGCTCATGAGCCTGACTGTCTGCC
>CAMYVI010000069.1 GCA_947302185.1 uncultured Lachnospiraceae bacterium | reverse complement strand
ATCGCATCCTTGGTCTTATGAGTTTCCTGACGACCGGTGAGGATGAGACCAGAGCCTGGACAATTCCGATCGGATGCAAAGCACCGAAAGCAGCAGGGAAGATTCACACCGACTTTGAGCGCGGCTTCATAAAAGCGGAAGTAATCAACTATCAGGAACTTCTTGAGTCCGGATCATATGCGGCAGCCCGCGAAAAAGGCAAGATAAGAATTGAAGGAAAAGAGTATATCGTTCAGGACGGAGATGTCATTCTCTTCAGATTCAATGTTTAATCTCTGACGCGGAATTCTTCCGTAAGAGAACTCCCTCCGAAACGGGTAATCTGCAATATTTAGGAAATAACTATGGACTATTCGATTAATTTTCCGAATCTCGGAATACATCTGGAGCATGTCGGAAAAAACATTATGATCGGCAACTTTGCTCTTGCTTATTATGGCATGGTGATCGCTGCGGGGATGATGCTCGGCATGTGGGCCTGCACGTTGAGGGCGAAAGAGACAGGGCAGTCAGAAGACGATTACGTCGATATGGTCATTGTCGGACTGATATGCGGAGTCATCGGCGCAAGAATATATTATGTGATATTTGCCTGGGATTATTACAAAAATGACATCCTGTCAGTGTTCAATATCAGGCAGGGAGGACTTGCCATATACGGCGGAATCATCGGTGCCGTTCTGTCCTTATATGTGACATCGCGGATCAAGAAAATTCCTTTCCTGAAGGTTCTTGACACCATAGCAATCGGAATACCGATCGGTCAGATCATCGGGCGCTGGGGGAATTTCTTTAACAGGGAAGCTTTCGGCGGGTATACCGATAACCTTCTTGCCATGCAGCTTCCTGTGTCTGCCGTTCGTCAGAATGAGATTACGGAACAGATGTGGCAGCACGCGGTTACGATTAACGGTGTTCAATATATTCAGGTACATCCTACATTTTTATATGAAGGAATCTGGAACTGCGGCGTTCTGGCTATACTGATTTTCATGAGAAATAAGACCAAAGCTCCCGGAGAGCTCTTTATGCTGTATATTGCCCTGTACGGACTTGGCAGGTTCTGGATCGAGAGTCTGCGGACGGATCAGCTCCTGATTCCGGGAACTTCTATTCCGGTTTCCATGGTCGTCTCGGCTGTCGGGGCGATAGGGTCGGTGATCCTCATAATGAAAGGAAGAAAAAAAAGTAAAGGCTGTATCTGAATCTTAGTTATCAGTCAAATCTATCGGGTAATAATAGAATATTGTTTGCGAGCCATGTCCGGACAGTTCGTCTGTGAGACATATGAGCGCGGCGGAAGTGTTTTCCGAAAAGCATCCCGAAGAAGCTTTTCGCGGAAAATACCGGCCGGGCTGATCTCATAGCCGTTCTGCTGCTGACATGGTTTTTTTTGCTTATCTTTATGCTGTATTGCGCATCCATCGGGACAGTCAGTGAACATGAAGGGTTGATTTTTATGTGAAGTAAGTGTAAAATGGCAATAAGTGGTAGATTGTGGGAGAAAAGTCTCTGAAAGTGGGAGATTTTATGTTCGATGGCGAGTACAGACATACAATAGATTCGAAAGGCCGGCTGATGATTCCGTCCAAGTACAGAGATGTGATTGCCGGGGAGGAACTGTGCATTGTCACAGCCTTTTCCGACTGCCTTTCTGTCTATCCAAAGTCAACTTTCCGCGAGCATACCAGAAGCCTTACAGGCATCAGCAGCACAGACAGAAAAAGAATGCGCATGAAGCGGTATATCCTTTCCAACACCAGAGAGGCAGAACTCGACCCTCAGGGGAGAATCCTTGTCGGCAAGGATCAGAGGGAAAAGGCGGGTCTGAAAAAAGAAGTGGTCATAGTCGGTATGGATGATTACTTTGAAGTGTGGGATCCTGAGCTGTATGAGAGAGAAAGTGTCTACGGAAGTAACGAGGAGATGGCCGACGAAGCGTTCGAGCTCGGCTTTACGCTGTAATCATATTCCGGGCGTCAAGTGGGAGTGATTGGGCACCCGGGATGACATAGTTTGTAATGCGGAGAGGTTTTATTCTTCCTTCATCAAGGAAAATCTCTATGCAAAGAAGGGAGAGCGTAATGGAGTTTCGACATACATCGGTGCTGCTTGAAGAGACAGTTGAAAATCTGCTGATTCGTCCTGAAGGGATATATGTTGACGGTACCTTGGGCGGAGGCGGACATTCTTCGGAGATTTTAAAACACCTTTCTTCCACCGGAACATTGATTGGAATCGACCGTGACGACGCCGCTATTTCTGCAGCCGGGGAGCGACTGCACGCGGCGGAAGATGACCGCGTTCATATAGTGCGCGGTAACTTTAGTGAGATGCCGGATATACTTAAGAGTCTGGGAGTGACTTCGTGTGACGGCATCGTGCTTGATCTGGGTGTTTCCTCCTATCAACTCGATACTGCTGACAGAGGTTTTTCCTATATGGCTGATGCGCCGCTCGACATGCGCATGGACAGGAGAGAGAGGAGAACGGCAGCTGACATTGTCAATGAGGCAAGTCAGAAAGAACTCTTTCGGATTCTGCGCGACTACGGGGAGGAAAAATTTGCAGCGAATATCGCAAAACATATCGTAGCGGAGAGGGAAAAGAAAAGAATCGAGACAACCGGGGAGCTTGTCGAGATTGTGCGTGCCTCTATTCCCATGAAGCTGCAGAAGAACGGAGGACACCCGGCCAAAAGAACCTTCCAGGCACTTCGGATAGAGCTGAACGGGGAGCTATCGGCTCTGTCCGACAGCCTGGACGGAATGATATCCATGCTGAATAACGGCGGCAGAATATGTGTCATCACATTTCATTCTTTAGAAGACCGTATTGTAAAGTCAGTGTTTCGAAAAAATGAAAATCCGTGTACCTGCCCGCCGAATTTTCCTGTCTGTGTGTGCGGTAATAAGCCGGCCGGCCGGGTGATCACGAGAAAGCCTGTTCTTCCGGGTGAGAGAGAGATGGCAGAGAATTCCAGATCCAAGAGTGCCAAGCTCAGAGTGTTCGAGAGGATTCGATAAGGCAGCAAAGAGGTGATAATATGGCGAGAATAACTGAGACAAATGAATCAGATACGAATCGCATAACGGAAATGAACAATATTCCCGCTGCAAAGCAATCCGCAGGAAGAAAATCGCGAAAAAGAGCGCGTGCACGCAGAAACTCTGTTCTTATGAACAGGAGTTATGTAATATTTCTGGCAATCATGTGTATCGTAACCGTGCTTATGTGCATCAGGTATCTGCGGTTGAAAGAGATGATTATGACTCAGAACAAGCAGAACATTGAACTGCGGACAAAACTGTCAAATGCCCGCAACGAAAATGATGCTCTTCTCGAATCCATCCAGAATAATGTTGATATGAATCACATCAGAGAAGTTGCAATTAATGAATTTGGTATGAAATACGCGACAGAAGACCAGGTCATATGGTATAATGGCGAAGATAATGGCTATGTAGAGCAATATCGCGAAGTATCATGATCATAATCTGACGGAGTGTAACAGACGTTTTGAGTTCAAAAAAGAGCCGGAGGAAAAAATCCAATCCTTACGGAAAAACAAATATTACAATGAGAAAGAAGCTGGCAGGACTATTTATAATAGTCGTGCTGGCTTTAATTTGTCTGCTGATAAGAATTACTTTTATTAATGCGGTAAGCGGCGACAAGTACACCAAACAGGTTCTGGCTCAGTCCCAGAGCAGCTATTCATCTACTATTCTTCCGTTCAAGAGAGGGAATATTATTGACGTCAACGGAACTGTGCTCGCTACATCTGAGAAGACCTATAATGTAATTCTTGACTGTAAGGTCGTAAATTCATCAGACTCCTATGTCAGTCCGACAGTGCAGGCGCTTGTGGATGTTTTCGGTCTGGATGCCGGAAATATGCATGCAAAGATCGCAAATGAAAGGACAAAGTACTCTCAGTACCAGGTGGTCAAGGACAATATCAGTATCGAAGAGCGGCAGGCCTTTTACGATTATATCAACGGCACGAAAGAAGAGCCTCTTGATGAAGCGACGGCCGCGGCACGAAAGAATGTTAAAGGAATCTGGTTCGAAGAAGAGTATGTCAGAAAGTATCCTCTGAAATCACTTGCATGTGATCTTATAGGGTTCACTTATGACGGATCTTCAGCCGACTGGGGGATTGAGGGTTATTACAACAATACTCTGAACGGAGTAAACGGCAGGAAGTTCGGATATTGGGAAGAAGGTTCCGGAAAGGATCTTCAGCAAAATATCATTGAACCGATTGACGGCGATACGGTAGTATCCACTATCGATATCAATATCCAGAGGATCGTCGAAGAGGAAATGACACGATTTGACGATCTCTACAGGGACGGACCGTACAATATCGGGAAAGGGGCGGAAAATGTCGGCGTTATCGTCATGAATCCCAATAACGGAAATATTCTGGCGATGGCAAGCTCTGATCCTTACGATCTGAATGAACCCAGAAATCTTGAACCGTTTTTCGGAGAGCAGGAAATTCAGGCAATGAGTAAATCTCAGCAGGCGGAGGAACTCGAAAAGATCTGGAGAAACTATTGCATATCCGATGTGTTTGAACCCGGATCCACATTCAAGCCTGTTACTATCGGAGCAGCACTTGAGAGCGGAATCCTTAACGGCAGCGAAACATTTGTCTGCGACGGCAGTGAAATCGTTTCGGGAACACGTATCAAATGTGCGGACGAGGCAGGTCACGGCGAGCTCAGTCTTCAGGATGTTCTGGCGTTTTCGTGCAATGACGGCCTCATGAATATCGCAAACGCACTCGGTGTAGAAGCTTTCTGTAAATACGAAAGTCTTTTTAATTTCGGTTATCGTACGGGAATTGATCTGCCGGGCGAAGCTGCGGGCATCCTTTACACGGCAGATACTATGGGGTCTGTCGATCTGGCTACGTCATCCTTCGGGCAGGGGTTCGAGTGTACAATGATTCAGGAAGCGGCTGCAATCTCTTCCATTGCGAACGGCGGATATTATTACAGACCGCGGGTTGTAAGCAGGGTCATGGACAGCAGCGGAGCTACCAAAAAAGTTTATAACAACGCCATAGCGACACAGACGATATCCGCAGACAATTCTCAGAAACTTAAGTCGTATATGAAGGCTGCTGTGGATTACGGTACGGCCGGTTACGCCAAGGTGAACGGATACTCTATGGGCGGCAAGACGGGCACCGCACAGAAGATTCCCAGAGCGGATGGCAAATACCTTGTTTCTTTCGTCGGATTTGCACCGTACGAAGACCCGCAGGTACTCATCTACGTGGTGGTAGATGAGCCGAATGTTGCCGATCAGGCAGACAGCAGATTCGCACAATGGATAGCCAGAGACATTCTTGCGGAAGTGCTTCCGTACCAAAACATTTATCAGGACGAGATGCTGCTCGCTGACAGTGCGATTCTCAGATCCGGCCTGGACAATACAGAAGAGACAGCTATTACGTCGGATACAACAGCAGATACCAATGTTCCTGAAGTACAGGGCAGTGAGAACTCTGAGAATATAGCCGGCGGGAATAATCAGGAGACAGACGGTTACACCAACGAGGAAGCCGGACTGTCGGAAGGATAAAAATATGATAGATATTTCGGCAATTTTACCGGCATTTATAGCTTTTGCAATAACATGGATCATGGGACCGGCTGTAATACCGTTCCTCACAAGACTTAAATTCGGACAGACGGAACGTGAGCTGGGAGTAAAGTCTCATCTTAAGAAGGCGGGAACACCGACTATGGGAGGAATTATGTTCCTTGCCGCCATTCTGGTCACTTCGGTCGTTTATATAGGAAAGTATCCGCTGATAGGACCGGTTCTCTTTCTGACTGTGAGTTATGGCATAATAGGTTTTTTGGATGATTATCTGAAAGTTGTGAAAAGAAACTCAGACGGACTCCTGCCCTGGCAGAAACTCCTGCTCGAGACAGTTGTTATCGTCATCTTCATGCTTTATCTGAAGTTTTTCACGAATGTTCCGCTGACGCTCCGTATCCCGTTTACGGGAGGAAAAGAACTTGATATCGGGATCCTGACTTATCCCCTCATGTATTTTGCCATAGCGGGTACTGTAAACGGAGTAAATTTTACGGATGGCGTGGACGGTCTTGCAAGTTCCGTCACAGCCGTAGTTGCCTCTTTCTTTACTATATGTGCCTTGGTATTAAAAGTGGACGTTGCACCGTTCGGGGCATGTATTTTGGGAGCACTTCTGGGCTTTCTTGTCTATAATGCGCATCCTGCAAAGATTTTCATGGGAGATACAGGCTCTCTGGCACTGGGCGGATTTGTCATCGGTATGGCCTATATGATGCAGATGCCCCTTTACATATTGATAGTCGGCTGGATTTATCTGATAGAGGTGATTTCCGTGATCATGCAGGTCGGTTACTTTAAGATGACACACGGAAAAAGAATCTTTAAAATGGCGCCGATACATCATCATTTTGAACTGAGCGGCTGGTCTGAGACCAGGGTAGTCGCAAATTTTACCATCGTTACTGTTTTACTTTGCCTGCTTGGCCTGATAGCATTGTAAATACTGACAAATAAAGATATTGAGGCGGAATATGGAACTGAAGAATAAAAGAGTGCTCGTATACGGAGCCGGAAAGAGTGGAATCGGTGCAGCGGACCTTCTGGTTCATGAGGGTGCATGTCCCGTATTGTTTGATCAAAAGGAAGGTATTACTTCCGATGAGATTCTCGAAAAGCTTAGCGAAGAGGTGAGAGTTAAGGCAGAAGCATTTGCAGGAACAATCACTCCGGAATGTCTTACCGGTATCGATCTTGCTGTACTGAGCCCCGGAGTACCGGTAGATAATCCGAATGTCATTACCGTTAAAAATGCAGGTATTCCGATTTGGGGTGAAGTCGAGCTGGCTTATCGTGTTTCCGGAGGCAAGGTCCTCGGAATTACGGGTACGAACGGAAAAACAACTACGACGACCCTGCTCGGTGAGATAATGACGAATGCAGATCCGGATACTTTCGTCGTGGGAAATATCGGCAGTCCTTATACCGAAGCAGCGATGACAATCGGCAAGGATTCGACAGTTGTGATAGAGCTTTCCAGTTTTCAGCTCGAGACGATTGAAGCTTTCCATCCTGCGGTTTCCGCGATCCTCAACATAACTCCGGATCACCTGAACCGCCATCACACGATGGATGAGTATATTCGCTGCAAGAAGCTGGTAACGTTGAATCAGAACAGTGATGATGTATGCGTTCTTAATTATGAGGATGAGGTGCTGAGAGCGTTTGCCGATGAATGTCCGGCAAGCGTATTCTGGTTCTCATCACGTCGCAGAATCGATAACGGCATTTATTATGAGGACGGGAAGATCATTCTTACTCGTGACGGCAGGTGCGATCTGATAGCAGAGACGGAAAAGCTGTCCCTTCCGGGTCTTCATAACTATGAAAATATTATGGCGGCTGCCGCAATGGCATATTCCGCCGGCGTTTCGCTTGACGTAATACGAGAAACGATAGCGAACTTTAAGCCTGTCGAGCACAGAATCGAATATGTCGATGAGATAAACGGCGTTATATGGTATAATGATTCGAAGGGAACGAATCCCGACGCGGCGATCAAGGGCATTCAGGCTATGACGAGGCCGACGCTCCTGATTGGCGGAGGGTATGACAAGGGATCGGATTACAGGGAATGGATCCTCTCGTTCGACGGTAAGGTAAAGTGGTTCGTTTTGGAAGGGAAAACGAAGTACGATATCAGGGAGGCAGCGCTCTCGTGCGGTTTTCCGGAGGAGAAAATTGTTCTTTTCGAGACTATGCATGAGGCGATGGATTTCTGCCGGGACCATGCGGAACCGGGAGATGCTGTGCTTCTGTCTCCGGCATGCGCATCATGGGGAGAATTCCCGAATTATGAGGTGAGGGGAGAAAATTTTAAGGAGTATGTTCGGAAAGAAATTCAGTAAGTCTAAAAGACGCAGAATCAGACGGGCAGCAGTGAGAACTGCTGCTGCAATGGTCTGTGTCTTTTTATTATTTTCCGCGTTTGGATGTTCTGTGGAAGAATTTCAGGTCACGGGCAATTATCATGAGACGGAGGATGAAGTCCGTAAGATGCTCGGCGGAGGTCCGTTTTCAAACAGCAGCATTATACTCTGTCTCCTTAACAGAAACAGAAAAATGCACGGGAATACTTTTGTTGATGCTGTCACGGTAGAATTAGACGGTCTGCATGGCTTAAAAGTCAATGTATCAGAAAAAAAACTGATCGGCTGTGTAGAGTATGATAACAGATACTGGTATTTCAACAGAGCCGGCGTTGTACTTGTGAAATCTGATCCGATCAAGCCGGAAGAGGAATCGATGAGCGCGGAGAGTGCCGCTTCAGAAGAAATTGCGGAGAATGAAGCGTCTGTCGGCCGGGCTTCCGAGTATTCGAAAAAGGCTCCCGGACAGTTTCTGGTGAAAATTGCGGAACCCTATGAGATGTCTCTCCGGTTTAATGATATGTCTGATATAAGAGTCATATATCTCTCGGAGGAATCCGAAATGAGCGGGGAGGAGACGGAAGAGCTTTTTTCCGAACTCTATGAGGAGGATATAGTCGGAGCCGATGAGAATGCCGAAGGTGAGATTCCCGAAGAGGAAGATTACGGAACTTTTTCAGAAGAGCATTCAGATGGTGAGGATGTTGACTACGGAGAAGAAAGCAGCTATGAGCCCGAAAGCAATGAGGAATTGAATACGGAAGCATCTGAAGCCGAAGATGAATACGTTGAGGACGAGAGTATTGATATTTCGGAAGAAGAGGGTGATGCGGGCAGCGACATCATTCCTCCGGGTGAAATCATAGAGCCTTCCGCAGCCGAAGGAGAAATAACCGATCCGGAGAATAATACTGCAGAGCATCAGACATGGGATATTGATACTTCTGCTAAAGGCGGAAACTATCTCCCTGTCGTTCACGGTCTGGTATTCTCGGAGGCTGCTGTCGGATATCCGCTTCCGGTCCAGTATGATCGGGTCTTCTCCAGTATTGCGGTCCTTAAAAGTTTTGTCGACAGAAGCGGTTATGTTCCGGATTATGTGACATATGATGCTGAAGGCAATCTCATAGTCACATACGGAGAAGCGTCGGTGAATCTGGGCAAAGGAGAAAATATCGAATCAAGAGTCGCGGCTGTAGGAAAGACATTGCCTTCCATTGCCGGTTTGTCGGGAATCCTCCATCTTGAGAATTACGATGGAACCCAGAATCGTTTTATTTTTTCAAAAAATAAAAAAACTTCTTGATAATTGGATTTAAAAACCGTATGATTGTTATGTTATTATGATAAGCGATAGTTTACTCTTTCTGAGAAAAAATAGTACCGTTTTTGATGATGCGGTCACAAAGGAGGATCTGTTTTGTTAGAAATTACATCAAATGAAGCTGAATCTGCAGCGCGAATTATAGTTGTAGGCGTTGGGGGTGCAGGCAACAACGCTGTAAACCGCATGGTCGATGAAGCCATTGGAGGCGTCGAGTTTGTAGGAATAAATACAGATAAGCAGGCGCTGAATCTCTGCAAAGCTCCGACAGTTGTTCAGATCGGCGAGAAGGTCACCAAAGGACTCGGCGCCGGAGCCAAGCCGGAAGTCGGCGAGCAGGCTGCAAATGAGAGCGCAGAGGAAATCAAGCAGGTTCTTAACGGAGCGGATATGGTCTTCGTTACGTGCGGAATGGGCGGCGGCACCGGAACGGGCGGTGCGCCTGTTGTAGCAGGGATCGCCAAGGAACTCGGCTGCTTAACTGTGGGCGTTGTCACAAAGCCTTTCCGTTTTGAGGCAAAGAAACGTATGGCCAACGCTTTGAACGGTATTGAAAAGCTTAAGCAGAACGTTGACACTCTGATTGTTATTCCGAATGACAAGCTGCTTGAGATCGTCGATCGCAGAACTACAATGCCGGAAGCACTCAAGAAGGCTGATGAAGTTCTTCAGCAGGCAGTGCAGGGTATCACGGATCTGATCAACATGCCGGCTCTGATCAATCTTGACTTTGCGGATGTTCAGACTGTAATGACCAACGGCGGCATCGCTCATATCGGTATCGGTGAGAACAAGGGTGATGACAAGGCCATGACAGCAGTACAGCAGGCTGTTGAGAGCCCGCTGCTTGAGACATCCATAAAGGGTGCTGCCAATGTTATCATCAACATCCGCGGCGACATCTCCCTTATGGATGCAAATGACGCTGCAAGCCACGTACAGGAAATCGTCGGTGAAGATGCGAACATTATCTTCGGCGCTATGTATGATGACACAGAAGTTGATACATGCAAGATCACTGTTATTGCAACCGGTCTTCACGATGCAGATGAAGAACAGGTCGTTCAGCCGCAGATCGGATTCCATCGCGCCGTCGGAACGCAGCGCGATCATCGATCCATAGTCCGTCGGACCGCTCAGGCTCATCGACGCGTTGATGGAATAGATGCCGTTGGCCTCCGTCGTC
>CAMYVI010000068.1 GCA_947302185.1 uncultured Lachnospiraceae bacterium | reverse complement strand
TCGGCAAGCTCATGGAGGACTTTATCCTGCAGGGCGGCGTTGACACATCTCTCATTTGCTGGAAGAAGACAGACGGTATCGGCCGTTTATGCCGCAACGGTATCAACTTCACGGAAAGAGGCTTCGGTATCCGCGGTGCTAAGGGCTGCTCCGACAGATTCCATACAGCAATCTCCATGGCAACACCGGAAGATTTCGATTTTGAATATATCTTCGGCACTCTCGGCGTACGTTGGCTCCATACAGGCGGTATCTATGCAGCTCTGTCCGAGCAGGCATGTGAGACTGTTATCGCAGCAATCAAGACAGCCAAGAAGTATGGCACGATCGTATCCTATGACCTGAACTACCGTCCGTCCATGTGGAGCGCAATCGGCGGCCAGGAGAAGGCTCAGGCAGTCAACAAGGAAATCGCAAAGTATGTTGACGTCATGATCGGCAACGAAGAAGATTTCACAGCATGCCTCGGCTTCGAGATCGAAGGCAATGACGCTAACCTTAAAGAGCTCAATCTCGACGGTTACAAGAAGATGATCGGTGAAGCAGCTAAGGTTTATCCGAACTTCAAGGTCGTTGCAACTACTCTTCGTACAGTACGTACGGCTACAGTCAATGACTGGAGCGCTATCTGCTGGGCAGACGGCGAGATTTACAAAGCTAACGCTTATGACGGACTTGAGATCATGGACCGCGTGGGCGGCGGAGATTCATTTGCATCCGGTCTTATCTACGGCCTTATCACAACAGAAGATGCAGAGCAGGCAGTTAACTACGGTGCTGCACACGGTGCTCTCGCTATGACAACACCGGGCGATACAACAATGGCATCCGTTGATGAAGTCGAAGGAATCATGCGCGGCGCAGGCGCAAGAGTTGCTCGCTAATTGCAGAACGCTGTACTGAGCAGAGGCATGCATGACGCAGGCACAAGACTTGCTCTTTAACTGCCGGAACGCTGTACTGAGCAGAGGCATGCATGGCACAGGCACAGAAAATTGCTCGTTAAATATAGGAACAATATAATGAGCAGTGTAAGCGTGTAGTTGCGTAAAGACTTCTACATACTTACACTGCTTTTTAAATGACATAACATATGAGGTAAAAACTATTATGGATAAGGAATTTGATCTGCTTTCCTACGGTGAGGTCCTGCTGAGACTCTCCCCGGAAGGACATGAGAGACTCGATGACAGTGAGACTTTTACTAAACGTGTCGGCGGAGCAGAATTGAATGTGGCGACAGGCGTAGCAATGCTCGGCCTTCGAACAGGTATCATTTCAAAGCTTCCGAGTAATCAATTGGGTACATTTGCCAAGAAACGCATTCGTTTCGGCGGCGTCAGCGATGACTATATTGTTTATGATGACAGCAAGGAAGCACGGCTTGGACTCTATTATTATGAAATCGGACGTTATCCCAGAAAGCCGAGTGTTGTATATGACAGAGCAAACACCTCCTTCAGCCACAGCAACATTTCCGATTATCCCGAAAGCATGTATGCTTCTACAAGGCTCTTCCATGTGAGCGGCGTCACACTTGCTCTTTGCGAGGAGACGAGGAACACGGCCATTGAAATGATCCATAAGTTCAAGGAAGCAGGAGCTCTTATCTCATTTGATGTTAATTTCAGAGGGAATCTCTGGAGCGGCGACGAGGCACGAGAGTGTATTGTGAAATTCCTTCCGTATGTTGACATTTTCTTCTGTTCAGAAGATACGGCAAGGCTGACATTCGGCAAGACCGGAACCGCAGAAGAAATCATGAAGAGCTTCACCGAGGAATACCCGATTTCTATCGTGGCTTCCACACAGCGTATCGTTCACAGCCCGAAGCATCATACATTCGGGTCCGTGATTTACAGCCGCAAGACGGATACTTTCTATAAAGAGGATCCGTACGTACGTATTCAGGTCGTTGACAGAATCGGAAGCGGAGACGCTTACTGCTCGGGCGTACTTTACGCGTTGCTCTCCGAGCCGGACAATTTCCAGCGCGCGGTTGAATTCGGCAATGCGCAGGCGGCCGTCAAGAACACGATACCGGGCGATATGCCGGGTTCCGACCTCGATGAGATCAAGTCTGTCATAGAAGATCATCACAATACAGGTTATCAGAGCGAGATGAAGCGGTAATATTTCTTCACAACGTATCCCCCCATCAGTTGACAAGCTCCTTATCTTTATTTACACTGAATGTAAGGACTTACATTTTTAAGCTTTCGGGAGTATACGTATGAATATTTACGATATAGCGAAACTTGCCGGCGTTTCCATCGCCACCGTGTCCCGGGTCGTCAACGACAGCCCTCTGGTAAGTGAAAAAACAAAAGCCAAAGTTCGCAAAGTCATGGAAGAGAATAACTACACCCCCAATGTTTTCGCCCGGGGTCTCGGCCTTGGTACCATGAAAACCATAGGTATAGTCTGCCCTGACGTAGCGGATACATATATGGCGCAGGCGGTCGCCTTTATCGAAAGAAATCTGAGAGAGTCCGGCTATGACTGTATTCTTCAATGCAGCGGCAAAGATCCGGACGGTGCCAGATCCGCCGTCACCAACATACTGAATAAGAAAATTGATGCACTTTTTCTCATCGGATCTTTCTACATGTTAGATGGCGGCAATGATCCGAGCACTGACTACATCCGCGAAGCCGCCAAAAGTGTTCCTGTTTTTCTGGTCAACGGTTACGTCGAGGGCAATAATATTTACGGTGCTCTGTGTGATGACTACAATGCAGTCGAGCAGGCTGTAAGTCTCCTGATCAGTGAAGGAAGAAAAAACATTCTCTTTCTTTACAATACTGACTCTTACAGTTTACGTCAAAAACGCCAGGGATACCTTGAAGCGCTGTCCAAAGCCGGCCTGCCGTATGATGAAAGTTATTTCTTCTTAGCACGCCCGGGAATCGAGGACGTAAAGCGCGACCTGCTGCTTTCCTGCCCTAAAGATATCGACGGCATATTTGCCACGAATGACCGCCTCGCCGCCGGTGCATTAAAATATGCCCGCGAAGCGGGCATTGCAGTTCCGGATGAGCTCAGCATCATCGGTTACGACAATTCGGAGCTTGCTATCAGCTGTGATCCTGAGCTCACCAGTGTTGACAGTATGTGTGAGACCCTGTGCAGGGTAAATATAGATTCATTGCTCTGCCTGCTTCATGGGGAGATCCCTGAGGCGAAGACGTATACAAAAGGGGTTCTGGTAAGGAGAGCTTCGACGAAGTTGTAATAAGCAGTGAAGGCTGCCGCATCAGATGGCGCATCACTATATATGGCAGACGTTATTTGCAAATGTCAGCCATATGTAGTGGTGGTCCTGTCCAATGCGACAGCCTTTCTTTTGCAGTAATACATCTTATCGGAAGTTGCGCATGTAACTCCCGATATAATCCCGATTTATCGGCTGCAATTCAATTATCGGGTCCGCAAAGCGGTTCCGATACTATTGATACTATTTATTAACACTTCTCACAGACATGCCGTTAATCGTTCACTGTGCTATAAACTGCATAACCTTGTCTGCTTCATACTCCGAAATTTCAACAGAAGACAAATGTCTCCTCATCCCTCTCACCACATCCGCTTCTCTTCCTTCGTAACAGCTCTCATATTCAGCAAACAGAGCCGTATCATGTGACTTTTCTTTGCCCCAGTCGTGCCATCCTTCGGGTCTTATGTGGGAACCGATCCTGCAGCGTATGAGCACTACTTTCGCATATTCGCGCCAGGGCCTTCCGAGATAGCAGGATTCTGCAGGGCAGTCGCCGGTGAATGTGCAGTCTGCAAATACATAACCGTACTTTTGTCCTTCCGGGGTTGAAGCGGCGGTGACGTAGCCGCGTATAGAAGGTGTGTCCTGAATCATCTTTCCGTTCGCGGTTTCTTCCCGACGGCTTGTTGCAGATTCTTCCTGATGCAGCTGTGTATCACCTTCCCGACGGCCTGTTACAGATTCTTCCTGATGCAGCTGTGTATCACCTTCCCGACGGCCTGTTACAGTCTCTTCCCGATATTCATCCCTCGAGACAAGTGTACATTCTTCGAAATAAGCCGTCGCGCTCCCGAATATGAAGTCCACTGAACCTTCGATCGTACACTTCCTGTAGTACTGTCGACCGTTAATTCTCGGTGCATGTTCGAGCGGACCCCGAAATCCACCCGGCTCTACCTCCTTAGCGGGAAGCGGTCCCGTGAACAGCGTGTCCTGGAAACCTTTGAGATGAACATTTTCAAAACAGAGCATATCCCCGTCTGCGTACAAAGCTATTGCCTGCCCGACAAGGTGACCGGGTCCGGCAGAATTCTCTATGGTCAGGTCGCGCGCAGTGAAATCGTGAGTATGGACAAATACGGTCTGCGTGCGGAATGTCCCGCGTTTCAATCCGTCTTCCAATATTTCATAACCGCCGAGATTTCCGGTGATGATTGTTTTATCGGTACCGGCGCCTGCCAACGTAATATAAGGTTCCGTTATTTGGAGATATTCATGATAGATGCCGGGGGCGATGCGAATCTCTATAGGGCTATCGGTATTTTCATTTTCCCTGATCTCTTTGATATAGGAAAGGGCTTTCCCGATCGTCGGAAAGCCCCCTTTTCCTACTGTTATTATTGTCACGGCTGCTTACCGATATAGGCAAGAATACCGCCGTCGACATACAGGATATGTCCGTTCACGAAATCCGATGCATCCGATGCGAGGAATACTGCCGGTCCCATGAGGTCTTCCGGATCTCCCCAGCGGGCTGCCGGAGTCTTTGCGATGATGAAACTGTCAAACGGATGTCTCGATCCGTCTGCCTGTCTCTCGCGAAGCGGTGCTGTCTGCGGCGTTGCAATGTAGCCGGGTCCGATGCCGTTGCACTGGATGTTGTATTCGCCGTATTCGGAGGCGATGTTCTTGGTGAGCATTTTGAGACCGCCTTTTGCTGCTGCGTATGCGGATACTGTCTCACGGCCGAGTTCACTCATCATGGAGCAAATGTTAATGATCTTGCCCTTTTTCTTCTCCATCATATCCGGAAGAACTGCCTTTGATACGATGAATGCGGCATTGAGGTCGATGTCAACGACCTGGCGGAATTCGTCTACTGTCATCTCATGCATCGGTATTCTCTTGATGATGCCGGCGTTATTGACCAAAATGTCGACAGAGCCGAGTTCTTCTTTGATCTTCGCGACCATCGCTGTGACTTCGTCCTCTTTCGTGACATCGCAAATGTAGCCGTGTGCATCGATGCCTTTGGCGGCGTAATCAGCCAGCGCTGCATCCATGTGATGCTGTGAGCGGCAGTTGAAAGCGATCTTTGCGCCTGCTGCTGCGAGTGCTTCTGCAATCGCGAAACCGATACCATATGCGGCGCCGGTAACCAGGGCGACGCGTCCTTCGAGTGAAAATGCTTTTTCGATATTCATAGTGTAACTCCTTGATTGTATGTGCAAATGTTGCTTCTTTTGCTTCTTGCTTCGGATTATGTAACGAAGTATTCATTCTTCTGCAGTACGCTTCGGTTCAGCGCTTTTTATACCGAAGATTTGCCTGCTTTGTGTCTTCTTATCACAGCGCCTTCAGATACTCTGCAATCTCCGGTACCTGGCAGTTCGGATAGAAGAGCTCTGCAAATTTCTCACCGGAAATCGTCTCTTTCAGGAAATCCTGATCGATTTCTTTCAGAATTGTGAGCATATCCTTGTGTGTGATAGCTTTTACGCCATCAAGTATCTTCTTGTTGGCCTGCTCCGGAACCACTCTTTCCGGCGGATATCCGCCGCCGAATTCCGTACCGAGAAGTTTCTCGAACATCCATGTAAGTGTGAGCTCTCCGCCCCACCCGAATTTCTTGGCAAACGGAAGAGCAATTGCATTTCCGTCATTAATGCGTGCGAACATGTACGCATCTTCAATATCTTCGATATGACCGCAGAGAACGTTCGGATAGATGTTGCTTGCAAGCATAGCGCCTTCACCTGTTCCGCATCCTGTCACTACAAAATCTACTGCCTTTGCATTGAGCAGGATCGCGGCGAGGAGACCGGCTTTGACATAAGTGAGCTGGCATTTGTCGTCTGCTGCGTACATGCCGTAGTTGAAAACTTCATGACCCAGCGGCTCCGCTGCGGTGCGGAGGCAGCCTTCGATCATGGCATTCTTTGCGGCCTGTGAATTTTCGTTGATCAGTGCGATTTTCATATTTTCCTCCTTTTATAGCTCTTCAGAGATTTATCGATGAACTCTGCTCTCTGACAGCTTAATGAACCGTGCTTTATCTGAGTTCCGTCGTCGGAATGTTGAACCGTGCTTTATCTGAGCTCCGTCGTCGGAATGTTGTCCATATCATCAAAGGCCTGGTTCTCTCCGCCCATCGCCCAGATAAATGTGTAGTTGCTTGTACCTGCTCCCGAATGGATGCTCCATGACGGGCTTATGACCGCTTCCTCGTTCTGCATAACGATGTGTCTCGTCTCATTTCCTTCGCCCATCATATGGAATACTACGTTGTTTTCCGGGACTTCGAAGTACATGTAAATTTCCATGCGGCGCTCATGAGTATGTGCCGGCATTGTGTTCCATACACTGCCCGGCTCAAGGACTGTCATACCCATGGAAAGCTGGCAGGTCTTGAGAACATCGGGGTGAATGAACTGGTTGATTGTACGCTTATTGGAGGTTTCCATGGCGCCGACGGGACGCTTATTTGCCTTTTCAATCGGAATAAATGTCGTCTTGTATGCACAGTGTGCAGGTGCACTCACCATATAGAACTTGGCCGGCTTTTCCGGATCCTCGCTCTTGAATGTAACCTTCCTGGTGCCCTGGGTGATGTACAGGCAATCTTTGTAATTCATGTTGAAGGTCTCGTCGTCTGCTGTGATGCAGCCTGCACCGCCGATATTGAAAATGCCGATCTCGCGGCGCTCAAGAATGTAATCTGTGCCGAAGTTGTGCCATACGTCGATGCCTTTGTCGAGGGAAACTTCCTCATTTACCGGCATGCAGCCGAATGTGACCATGCGGTCGACATGAGAGTATACGCAGACGATTTCGTCCGGGCGGTAGAGGTCTGTGATGAGAAATTCATCGCGCATTTCCTGTGTTGTGTATCTCTTGAAATCTCTCTGGTTGACTGAGTATCTGATGTCCATAGTATTTCCTTTCTATCTGTGACTAATATGTCCTTACTCTTCCCACTCCGTATTTTCCTTCGGAATATAATGCTCAAAAACATTTAACTGGTACAGCGCAAATATGTAAGCCATCGCTCCCGCCCCAAAGAACAGCGTCGCGTAGGCGGCAAGGTTAATTGTAAACAGGTCGAGGTAGAGCACAAGTCCTAAAATGATCAGCATCTGTATTGTCGTCTTCCAATGCTTGATTGCCATGACAATTGCATAATGAATCGTCTGCGGCACGGTGTGGATGAACTTCGCCTGGATTGCGAATACATACACGAGCGACGCGAAATAAGGAATGAGCAATGCGACCGTCAGTATCCACATGAACTTCACGCTGGAACTGTCCATCTGATTCCAGAAAATAAGGTTCCCGGCAAGGAGCGCTCCGATAGCTGCATATATCAGCCAGATTCCCGTGGCCTGGAGGAAATTTTCCTTGAAAGACTTGAAGAAGTTGCTCACAATATGTCCCTCATCTTTATGCAGCTTCATGCAGCTGTAGATGAGTGCTGTCGTTGAAGCCCCAATCGTAATGACCGGGAGACAACACAGGAGCCAGAGTAGGTCGAGAACCCAGATCTGTCCGAGTTTTGCTATGCTTCTCCATACAACATTATCTACACTGAAAAACTTCATCGTACTACCTCATCTGCAATAGAACTTGTGATTCATCGTTTTTATTTTTCATCGCGCAATGCTCGTGACGTGAGTCTATGATATGCGCGCAAGGTGACATCCGCCTTTTATCGGCGGTTACTTCACCACTTCATCGACATTTTCCGTAACAATCTCTTCTCCCTCGCATCCGGAAATGCGGACATTATCGAGAACAACGGATTTTGCATTTGTTATGTGCAGACCTGCTCTGCAGCATGCGTCTATCCCTTCGGCCATGGCGGGAACGAAAGGCTGAGCGTCATTTGCATACGAAACTGCGACATTCCTCATCACGATCTTTCCGATTTTTTTCTCCGGGAGACCGTCAATCCAAGCGGCAGCCGCATGGCAGTCGCTGCAATCGAGCTGCTCAAATGTCAGCCTGCCGATCTCGGGCGTCCGCCAGTCGACCGGCTTTGCACTGCGGTCCTGTACGTAGCTGCTGTGTCCGTCGGGATCACAAAAGTAGAAGGAATTCACGACCACCGGCGTCAGGACGCCTTTCATCTCGATGTCGCGGAATGTGATATCATCGATGACCGAATCCTCGCCGCGTCCGCGACGGGTCTTTATGCGGAGACCGCGATCCGTTCCGTCGAATACGCAGTTTTCAATCAGGACATTTTTCGCGCCGCCGGCGATTTCGGAGCCGACCGTGATCGAGCCGTGCCCGCGCATAAGCAGGCTGTGACGGATCGTGATGTTCTGGGACGGCGTCTTGTATGTCTTGCCCATGTAGATCTTGCCGGATTTGATGGCCACGCAGTCATCGCCGGTGTACAGTTTTGCACCGTATATCTGCAGGCCGTCGACGGATTCGGGATCGATGCCGTCGGTATTCGGTGAGTCCGCCGGATTCCGGACCTCCGTTCCGTAGAAGGCAAGGTTCTTTGAGAAATAGGGGTGGAGAGTCCAGCAGGGGCTATTTGCAAATAACAGTCCTTGAATCTGTATATTTTCACAGTGATTGAGGAAAAGCATCTTCGGCCGGAACGGCGGCGTCTTGATGCGGGCCTTGTTCCACCAGCCCTCCACGGAGGCGTTCCCGTCGATTGTTCCCTCGCCGTAGAGCGTGACGTCGTGTACGTAGAGACCGGTGATGAGGGAGACATGCTGGTCGAGAGGATTGCCTTCCCAGCTGCCGAGGATGTATTCACTGTCTTCATTATAACTCTGAATTACGCCGGGCAGAAGAGGCAGGCGGTCTGTGCGGCCGTCATTTTTCAGGGCAGCGTCTTTCATAAGTTCAAGGCGGAGGCCGCTTTTAAGGAAAAGGCATGTGAAGAGGTACGTTCCCTTCGGGACGAGGACCCGGCCGTCCGGCGGACACGCGTTGATTGCGGTCTGGAGGGCGAGCGTGTCGTCCGTTTCACCGTCTCCTTTCGCGCCGAAAGCGCGGACATTGAGGGTGAAGGACTCGGCCGAAGTGCGGAAGCTTACGGCGGCCGCTGCTTCTTCTCCGGAATACACCTTGAGTTCATATTCTTCATCCGGCTTCAGTCCGAACAGGTTCGTGATCACGACGTTCGTCGTGCCGCGGTCTTTTCCGTTCAGGGTGAGGCGGTATTCTTTTTGGGTGTTGTATTTGCCGCCGTCTGCGATTTCGATGGTCGCGGAGCGGGCGGTGCTGAATAAGACTTTGAGTTCCATATGTTTTCCTCCGGGTGTGGGGATTGGGGGTCTCGGGGAGCTCGGGGACGGGGCTGTCGGGGACGGTTCTTGACGGTTAAGAACCGTCCCCAACCGTCAAGAACCGTCCCTCTCCGGTGAATCTCAGCTGAAAAAACAGGCGGGCGGACCGGATCCACCCGCCTGTCAAAGCAAGCCGCATTAAATATCAGCCCTTGACGCCACCGGCGGAGATACCCTCCACGAACTGATCCTGTGCCGCGAAGAAGATGATGATCGACGGCAGGATCGAAATGAGCGACGTCGCGAGGACGCGGTTCCAACTGAAACCGGCGTCGGAGTCCATGGACAGCTTCACGAAGTAGGATGCCGGATACTTAGCCGGTGTGTTTACGTAAAGCAGCGGACCCATGAAGTCGTTGGATGACCACATGAACTGGAACAGCGCGCAGGAGACGATAGCCGGCATAAGCATCGGCACGATGACCTGTACGAGCGTCTGTACAACGTTACAACCATCAATCTTGGCTGCCTCCTCGAGCTCTCTCGGGACGTTGTGCAGGAACTGGACCAGCATGAAAATGAAGTATGTATCACATGCGAACAGTGACGGAACGATCAGCGGAAGGTACAGCGGAGAGCCGACCCAGCCGAGCTTGTTGTACAGGATGTACTGAGGAACATTCAGAACTACCTGCGGCAGGAACAGTGTACTGATCATGATCGGGTACAGAATCTTCTTGCCTGTGAACTCGAAACGTCCGAAACCGTAAGCGGTAATCGTTGCGGAAATAACCGTGAAGATGACCTTCGGGATAACGATTGTGAATGTGTTGATGAGTGCCTTCCAGATGTTGATGTCGCCGCCGTAGCTCTTCACCGCGTTGCGATATCCTTCGAGTGTGGGATGCTTCGGGAAAATGTTAAGACCCGCGAAAATCTCACTGTTGTCTTTAAATGTAGCGCCGACCATCCATACGAGCGGGTATACCATGAAGATACCTACGATGATCAGTACGACATAACGTACGACCGTCTGAATCCGTCTTTTTCTGATAACCTCTGCATTGATCTCTTCTGCGGTACGAGGTTTATTTG
>CAMYVI010000067.1 GCA_947302185.1 uncultured Lachnospiraceae bacterium | reverse complement strand
CATACAGCTCTTTCCTGCCGTCAAGAGCCATATCGTCCCGGATCCTTACATCAATTGTAAAGCTGTAATCTCCCTGCACAGCCGCCGGGTTTTTGGAAGACCATATTATTTTCTGACCGTTGCATGCAGTGTTCCATTCAGCCCCGACTTCCATACCGTCTCTGTACACATGAGTCACAGCATTCTCAGCATCCAGAATATCGTTCAGCTCATCTGTCACTATAACTGAGGAAGCAGCATTTTCATCCGTTACGGCGGGAAATACCGAATCTATTGTATAGTGCAGAGTCTGCCCCGCTTCCGAATATGAGCGGTCCACCGTTTTCTGATTTTCGGGAATCGGATATCCGGTCAGGGAGAGGGGTGTAATATATGTGCCGCAGGTCAGGCCGCGCCATAAAATAACCGCCTCAGGATCCACCATCGTCATGAGTACATGGTTCCGCTCATCCTCATTTTCCACCAGTCCGTTCCCTTCATAAAGCGAGTTATTCTCCGAGACAAGGAGCAGTGAGTCGTTGCTGATATAAATGTCATCGGCAAATCCGGAAACAGCCTTTACAGATTCCCTTACGACTGTATCATCTACATTTGCGAATGCATCCACGTCTCTATACAGCATGGCGATGGGAGGAATCTTCATGTTCTTTCCCTTAGCGTCTGTTATTCTGAGTCTCCAGACAGATTCTTCTCCCGGAGTCTTGTCACTTGTGTAATCATAAAGTTCCCCCATTTCCGTCACATGCGCGAAATACGCCCGGGATATCAGTCCCTCTTTCGTAACGTCCGCTACAGTAAGCTTTGTATTCTCGGGAAGAGGCTGCGCTCTCGTTCCGGTCATCTTAAGGCTTTCCAAAGTGCATTCGAGATTGAAGAACTCGCCATCCGACGTATATCCCGCATCTTTAAAGGTAATCGTGCAGACATTTTTCCAGCTTACCGTCTGGCCTTTGGCCGGTACACGCACGTCATCCAAGCAGATACACGTACGTCCTCCCGCAATATTCATCGGTATCGCCTTGAAGTCATTTTCATGCACATCGATCTCACTGTTTCTGAGGTTCGTAATATACGACATTTTTCCGCCCTCGGTATTTCTGATATAATCGCGCAGGTTCCCCACCTTGTGCAAACTGTAGGACGCAGCTCCGTAAGCAGGGATGCCTGTCATCGGAAAAACCCCTAAAATCGTGAGCATGGCCAATATGACCGACAGCAGTTTTTTCATCGCTTTTTTTCTTATTCTTCTCATTTTCAGCTTTTTCCTTTCTTTTATTCTCTTACACAGAAAATTGCAGATCCGCGTTTTATTTCGCAATTTCCATATACACTCACTTCATGATATATACGATATCGGCGAAAGTTATTCGGTCTCCCTCACTTATCCGAACCTCCTCATTCCCGAAAACAGCTTCTCCGTTCACGCTCGTTCCGTTGGTACTGTTCAGATCACGCAGATAATATCCGTCATTCCCATACCGTATCCTCGCGTGCAGCCGGCTCACTGCCGGGGAATCTATTACGAAGGTGACAAGGTCTTTCTGTTTTCCTATCAGAACCTCATTCTCAGAAAGTGATATAAGCGGATACTCAGCCGAAGAGTCTTCCGGAACAATAACCGCCGAAGCAGATTCTTCCTGCAATATGCCCGTCAGAAGGTCCGTGGCCTGAGCCGAGGCGCCATAGCAGCCTGCCGTATAGTCACCGGCAGACCTCAAGCCTTCATATCCGGCGGAATATTCCTCAAAAGAACTTTCGTCCTGATTCTTTCCATTCCCGAACTTTTCTCCTTCATCCTCTGCTGTTTTCGCAATTTCCTGTTTCAGTCCGCCGTACTCTGATGAAATCCCCGCATCATTTCTGAGCTCGTAATTCTTCCTTCTCCTCAGATACAGACCTGCCCCAACAGCACCCGCGCATAGTAGCACCGCAGCAGCTATCCTTCGGACAATGTATCCGAAACCGAATATATTCGGCACGGCATAATGAATAGCTATATAAAGGACACAGGCAGTTGCCAGCCCGGTTATAACTACTAATCCGGTCCGCCCGGCTGCTTTATACTTCTTACTGTTATCCCTGACTCTTTTCCCCGATTCCGCCTGCGAAGCCGTGTTCTCTTCCATCAAAAAATCGACGCTGCCGGATTTATCGTGCGTACCCGGACCGATATAACACTCATCGGGTCCCGAACCGTCCTCCTCATACATGATCTTCCTGATTTCACTGCTTTCCCCGGAGAGTTCCGTATTTACGAATCCTGTTTCTGATTTGCCGGGTCCCCCTCTGTCCGCAGGACTATACGCCCTGTCAACACTCTTTACATATTTCTTCCCGTTCAAAACGTTCATCAGCTCAAGAGTACCTGCATTTGTCTCTGTAAGCTCATGAGAAAATCTGTAACCGAGAACTATTCCCTCCTGGTCATCACGCGCTATGAATGTGAGAAGATATTCTGTCAGTTCCCTGAGAGAGCTCCTGACCTCTTTTCTGTAAAAGGGGGCAAATGCAAGCACCGTTTCCTGTGTCTCAAAATTCATATGGATCAGTTCCGGATCGAGAATCAAATGATCCGGATCAAGGAGAAATTCTTCCATTCCGAGTATCGTTCCGAGAATGCTGCCCAGTATTTTTTTAATCTCTTTTCTGCCCGGTTTTCTGCTTTCGCAGAACAAATTAAGACTCTGCCTGGAAGTGACGTCATATCCCAGATATGTTCTGCCGTCGATATAACGTATATGACAGGGGAGGAGGCCCGGAATATTATTTGCAAAGATCATTCTTGTCTCGTATGACTCTTCACTCAGCTCTCCGTCACATTTTAAAATCAGATAATTATGATTCATATCACGCTGATAGCTCACGTCCATATCTCAATCTCCTGTCAGAAGTTTTCCCGCTCCTCTTATTTTTCTCAGATATGTCACCGGATAGTATTTTCTGTATGTCCTTTTAGAAGAAGTTTCCCACAAAAGCTGTCCGGAAAAATAAAACGTTGCTGCGCTCATGGAAATTGTTCGCTGGGAAGACGACTCCTCCTCACTCTTTGAAAAATTCCCCGAGAAGAACAGAGCCGGATTACTCTGCTGCCTTCCGCTGATCGCCTGTTCTATACAGCTTGCTGTCATGCAGGCTCCGTTCCTTATGTGAATCGTCAGATAAAGCGATGAAAGGATAGTCAACAGAAGAACCGGCATGATCAGCGCTGTTTCAATCGTTACGGAACCTCTTGCCGGGCGGCTGAAGATGAGCATTAACTGTGATAAGTTACGTATGTTTTTTTCCATGACAATGACCTTGTACCTCCTCTTTTTACAGTCTGTTTTTAAGAACGTCGCGGCGCGCCTGCCGCGCCGCGAAAAGCACGAATCACTTTCCCGCCCCCGTTTTAGCTCCGCCGAAGGCTATTAATTCGACAATATCGAAGCAATGACTACTCCCGTCAGCATGAAGGGCGCCAAAGCATACGCTTCACTGCCCCGATGGTGCCGCATCAGCAACACGCCGCTGTAACATGCTGAGAGAAAAAGGGATATTAAGACAATCGACAGCACATCTTCGGGAGAATAGAAAATGCCGATGAGACACAGTAGGATCCCATCGCCGGCCCCGATTGCTCCGCGTGTAAGGATTGTAATTGCAAAGCTCATGAAACCGGGCAGAATTGACAGGGCAAGTCCATACGGCAGATCCGCCCTTGAAAGAAATGCATATATAAGTGCGACGGGAAAACTTGCTATAGTCAGCGGGAGGGATATTTCATGTTCCCGGATATCCTTCCATGAGTTTACGGCAAGGACTGTGATCAGGTATATCTCAGAGATAGTCAACTTCATGACGCTGCGTCCAGCGCTGCACATCTCTCACAGATACGGAGTTCCGGGCACTCCGATTTGCTGACCATTCTCACATGTCTTGTCAGTGAATTGTATCCTGTAGAAGGATAGTAAAAATCGCCTTTGGCAGTCACATATACCGGACCGTCATAGTTTTTCGGAAAAGAACTGCATGGTTTATACCTGCTTCCGTACTCATTTCTGAGATTATTAACGTCACTCATCGTAGTGCGCATAATTGTCAGATCAAGATGCGTACAGTCCGCATGAGTATGATATACTTCGGCATTATCTGTCAGAAAGACCGTGTCTGAGCTTCCCGCGTTTTCTTTATTATCCTCTGCCGTTCCGGTCCCGCCGTATCCGATCCAGGGATAGACTCTGGCTCTCAGTGCAATTCTCAGCGGAGCGATTTTTCCGAGCGCACCGGGATAATGAAATGTGTATGTCTCAGGTAAATCTATCCACACCCCTTCGCCCTCTGTCTCGATTACTCCGCTGTACATGGCAACCGATCTTGCTCGATTGCTCAATTCAAGATTCTTTACATTTTGTATCTTTACTGCCATCATAAAAGAAACCAGTGTGATGACAGCGAAAAACCACAGAGGAAGAGCAAGCGCACACTCCACTGTGACAGAGGCAGACAGGAAAGCCCTTCCCTTCACATCTGTCCGCGGCTGTCTGGATCTTTTTATTCTTACTCTGCTATCCGGTATGGACATTCTGATCCGCCTCCTGTCTTTAAGCTATGCTTTTACAAAATCTCTGTATTTTACTGTCTGCACTTCCTGAAGTTCTACCCTTTTTTCAGATCTCACCGAAACTTCTACAGTCAGGGCTTCTATGCAGCAATCGATTCGAAAGCCCTGTCTTCCGCCCTTCCTGATATTCAGTTCCACCAGATCCAGTGTCCTTGTTATGTGCGTCTGAGCATCCGCGACAGCAAGCATAACACGCAGATAATCCTGATAGCTCATGCCGTCTCCGTCATCACCCGCCGCCTGATCAAGTCCTCCTTCGGAGAGTAATTGGGGAATCCCGGCAATAGAAACCTGCCATGTTGAGTCGGATTTTATCAGAGGAACTCTCTTTCCGGACAGAAGTGCGCGGACATCAACTACACTTTCACAGAAAGCCCATCCGGCTGCGAGAAGTGCTTTGATAGCCGGTTCCGCAAACGGTATAAAGAGAAGGGCTGCGATAGCACCGGCTGCCGCCGTCAACTCCTCCGAACGCGCCGGATTCGAATAGAGATAGACAATATTTGCTGCCTCCCGAATCATAAAAAGCTTATCGATCATGGCTTCTATATTTTCCCGGTCAGAGCTTTTTCCCTGAAGTATATATTCTGCCTGATAAGAAAGAGCTCCGCTGTCTTCCGGCAATGTAAAACATCCGAAATGTGTCATAATATATTCGTTGAAGATAATGTGGGATCCGAACGAACCCATACCCTCCGGCACATCTATTACACCGACACCTCTTTCGTATCCTCTGCCGCTGGCCGGTACCTCTCCTTCCAGTGTTTTTCCGGAAACGTTCTCCGCGCCTCCTGTCACCAGATCAAGTATCGTTCTGGATCTGAGTTCGGCGATAAAAGGCAGAGGATTCACAAAATCATCGGGCACTGCGGCCGCTCTTGCTTCAGCTTCCGTCGGACCGTAGATTCCGGCTTCTTCAAGCTCTGCTGCCTCCTCGGCGTCCGCTCTCATCGCTTCTGCCGACTGAGCCTCTATGTCGGCATAAGAAATCCCCGCTGACAGTTCTTCCAGCATATTTCCCTGCGATTCCTGCAGCTGTGTGTTTTCCGCAGCCTGACCATACTTTCCGAGCAGAAGGGAGATACCCTGAATGCCGGCGGTCTCCTTCATATATTCGACAGCCTGCGATGCATATATACCGCCGTTCACATCAGTTGCCAAAGTATATCCGGTGACTGCCCCTTCCGTCAGTGACAGATCCAGCAGATTCCTGCCACCTAAAATGCTTCCTTTATTGGGTTTCAGAATATACTCCATGGCATCGGTAAATCTGTCATAGATGCTGCCGATCTGCATGTTGCCGCTTCCTGCGGTCCCATCAATGAAGAATACATCATACTTCGACAGAAGATCCCTGTCATACTGAGCAAAGAGCGAGAACATCGCCTGATCCACACTATTGGCGACCCGGCTTCGTCCCGCCTGTACCTTGACCGAAACGATGGATGCGGAAATAACGGATACGACAAGCACCAGCATCAGACTGAGATAAATCGTGATACTCGCTTTTTTCACAGTAATCCCTCCTGCCCTGCGGATACATATCCGGCTTCCGACAGCTAACCGGATATGCGGTTTGCGAAACAGATACGCGGATTCGGTATGCCCTGTGACAAGGCTCCGGAACATGCCCGGTCCCGGTTTCTCTCAGAATCCGATATCAGGAAAAAATTGGGAGTAAAGGTTAAGATTCAGATTTTATCGGCATTCGAAGTCACTTTACCGAGAATGCTGTTCACAAGACTGGTGAGCTGTGTCTTAAAAAGTGCTACAAGAGCAATAAGAACCAGTAAGACGAGAATAATTTCCACTACTGTCACGCCTTCTTCTTCCTCCAGAAAAAGATACAGTTCATCCATATATTCACCTCCTTTTCACTAAAAGACAGAACTTAAGTGTAACTGCTCAGTATAAATAACGGGAATTTCGGGAAGCGGAACCGCTTCGCATGCAGCCCTGACCGGGCCGATCGGATTTGGTAGAAAAAGAATAACAATAAAGCCGTCTTTTTCGCAAGACGCAAAAATGCACGAAGTTTCCGCAAAAACTTCGTGCATTAATTTTTCTCTGATTTATTAATCCTAAAGAGTATTCGGGAGCTCTGTGTCAGGGACATTTTTATCACTGACTTCCAGGCAAGAATTCTGCTTTAGAAATCAAACCCTTACAAGATGCATCCTGTAAGCGCGGTACTCTCCGGTTTCGTACGGAAGCGGCCAGCCGACCTGCATGAGAACATCCGCCGGGTACTGCCTGCCTGTTGCTTCATCGCGATATATTCTTCCGCTGTCAAGCCCTTTCATACGCACATACCTGATCGGCATGTTCCCGTGTATCTCCGTCGTAACAGCCGTAACGACCGCCTCGCTGCCATCCCTTGCGACCATCTCCCAGGCTGTGAACATATCCTTATTCGGCACTGAAAGACGATAATACAAACCGTCCATCATTAAAGGAGCCAGCCTTTTATATGTCTCAATATCAGCATTTATAGTATCCCTTTCGGATTTCGAAATTCTCGTAAAGCTGAACTCATAACCGAAGCTGCCTGCCATAGCGACTGCAGACCTCACGCTTATATCCGTAACTCGCCCGTTCTGTTCGTTCGGAACGACCGACACGTGAGACCCCATTGTAGAAACGGGATATGCAAACGACGTACCGTACTGAATACTAAGCCGGTCGATCGCATCAGTATTGTCACTGCACCAGATCTGAGGCGTGTAATAGAGCATGCCTGCGTCAAATCTCCCGCCTCCGCCGCTGCAGCCCTCTATCATTATATCAGGGAAATCTCGATTCAAACGTTCAAGAAAATCATAAAGCCCGAGTACATAGTCGTAAAGAACGGTTCCCTGGTCTTTAGCCGCAGCTGAGTATACATCAAATACAGATCGGTTGAAATCCCATTTCACATACTCGATATTTGCAGATTTCAGGATGCCGCTGATTTTCTCATAAATATAATCGACGACATCTTTTCTGGAAAAATCAAGCAGGAGCTGGTACCGTGAGCGGTTGGGTTTTCTGCACGGAATGACCATCGCCCATTCCGGATGCTCCTTATAGAGCCGGCTGCTCTCATTGACCATCTCAGGCTCGATCCAGATACCGAATTTCAGGCCGATATCGTTCACCCGATCCACCAGTTCTTTTAAAGATCCGTCGAGCTTGTACTCATTAACATACCAGTCACCGAGCGCATGGCGGTCATCATCACGGTCAGCGAACCATCCGTCATCCATTACCAGCATCTCCACGCCGCTTTCTTTCGCCTGTTCGGCCAGTTCGACAAGCATCTCGCCGGTAAAATTGAAATATGACGCTTCCCAGCTGTTGATTAATACAGGTCTCACAATATCCCTGAACTTTCCGCGGCATACATGTCTGCGGATGCAGTCATGCATATTATGTGTGAGCTGCGCAAAACCATGGCTCGAATAAGTCATAATGACCTCAGGACATACAAATTCCTCTCCGTTTGCGAGAGGATACCTGAATTTTTCATCCATGAGACCCATCTGCAGTCTGGTCTGATTATACTGATCCTTTTCACATTCTGCCTTGAAACCGCCGCTGTAGACAAACGCCATCGACCAGCAGTCTCCGGCGTCCTCGTCGGTATGCGCATCCGCAAGAATTACGAACGGGTTCTGCTGATGGGATGAAGCACCTCTCCGGCTGCTGATCGTATGACAGGTATGGCCTACACGGGCTCTTTCGGGAGTTCTCTCCATCGTATGGCGGCCGCTGAAAGAAATCAGATCGAAATCGCCCGTCACGAAATCCAGAACTGCCCCCTGTACCTTCTCGAGGTAAATTTTTCCTTCACCTGCATTCCTGATGATCAGGGCACGGGTTATTATATCAATCTGCGGAAGCACACCGTAAAGGAGCTCAGCCTGAACATGTGTATACGGGTCTTCCATGAAAATGCGGAGCGTCTGGGCATTATCTCCTTCTGCACAGTAAACAGCAGGCAGACCGGGGAGGCTATACTTTCCTTCCTCGAGACGATAACCGATATACCTGAAGTCTACCGCCTCCGTACCGTCTGCATTTTCAAGAATTACCGCCGGGCTTCTGTAATCACCGGTGCCGTTTGCCGGCAGCTCCTGAGGCATGGAATCAAGAGAATATGTTTTGTCTGTTCCGGCTTCGTACGGGTTTCCTGAGAAACCGCGGTCTGCAGAAACAATCAGAAAATCTGCAATCCCCTCCATGTGCCTGCCATAATACAGATGAAGAAGGTGTCCGTATCTTCCGACTTTGAACTGATAAGTGCTTTTTTCTGTATTGATCGTGAATACCCTGCTCTCTTCGTTAATAATGACCGACATAAAAATCTCCTGTGATCTCGCGCTGAATTGTTACTTTGTCATGGATAAACCGAGAATAACATATAAATTGTCGTATTACTATCCTTTTTGTCGTACGTTACTTGCTTTCTGTTAAATAGTATTATCCAATCCGAAGCCGCACATCATGATATTCGGCCTGTTCAGATTTCAAGAACATCTCGGGAGTTCTTGATGATCCAGCTCCCGTTATTCCTGACCAGGGGAGTCTCATAAAAAGTCCTGGAAAATGCCACAAGATACCACTCGTCTTGTACGCCCATCGTCTCATACGGCGAATGCATGGCAAGCTGAGCCAATCCTATGTCCACAGTATCGCACGATACGTGCGCTCCCGATATATTTCCCAATGTCGATCCCCCGGTCACATCCGAATTGTTCACATAATATTGCACGGGGACTTCCGCACGTCGCGAGATTTCGGCACAGACTGCCTTCGAGACTGCGTCTGTAGTATATTTCTGAGTTGCGGCTTCTTTGATAACGATTCCGCCGTTCATGACCGGACGGTTCACGGGATCAGCCTTATCCGCATAATTCGGATGCAGGGCATGTGCGTTGTCCGCAGAAATCATAAAACTGCCTGCAACAGCTCGGGAAAGTTCTTCTCTTCCCCCGGAGATTCTCTCCAGGGTATCATGCAGGAAAGTGGAATCCGCTCCCTGCTTCGTCCTCGAACCGACCTCCTCGTTGTCAAATACCGCATGAACCGGGATTTTTCCGCAATTACCTGCTGTCAGGAAACCCTTCAGCGTTCCGTAGCAGCACGACAGGTCATCAAGCCGCGGTGCGGAAAGAAATTCCTCCGAAGCCCCCCAGATACTTGGTCTGTCCCTGTTGTAGAGAAAGATATCATAGCTCAGCAGATCAGACTCCGAGACGCCTGCATTTGACGCAATGATTTCTTTGAACTTTCCTGCCGCACTGTCATCTCCGAAAATGGGGCACAGCTCATTCTGCACACTGTAGGTATGGCCTGAATTTGCCTCTCTGTTCATATGAATGGCAAGAGACGGCAGCATGAGCAGATCCCTGTCAATGTTCACCAGTCTCTCCTCAAAATTACACACGCCATCAGCGCCGTTTACACGAACGACCGCTCGTCCCGCAGCCGAAAGAGGTCTGTCGAACCAGGGCGCCATAAGCATGCCTCCGTATCTCTCTACATTTAATTTAACGTAATGACCTGCTGCTGTCATTTCAGGGTTTTCCTTGATCTTTAATGTCGGAGAATCAGAATGTGAGGCAATAATCATAAACCCGGGAACTTCTGATATTTCCTCAGGTATCCTGAAGGAAATGACAGCTGAATTATTCCTCGTGACAAAATATTTTCCTCCCGGTATAAGTCTCCAACTGTCAATCTCATAGAGTTCATTATAGCCTTCCGATATCAGCATCTGTTTCACGGTGTTCACAGCATGAAAACAGCTCGGGCTCTTCCCGAGAAATTCAATCAGTTCCCGAGCGGTTTCTCTGTAGCAGTCTTTCATTCGCAAGCCTCCCTAATACTTTCGGCAAAATACAAAAACACTGATTCATCCTGTCAGAACAGAGATGAATAATAAAAGAGACTGCCGCATTATGATGGCATAAACTGAACGTAATGGTTCCATATATGACCGCTCCTGTTCAGTTGCTGCAATGCTCTAAATGCGACAGCCTTTATTCTTCATCGCGCAATACTCGTGACGTAAGTCTATGATACGCGCGCAAGGTGACAC
>CAMYVI010000066.1 GCA_947302185.1 uncultured Lachnospiraceae bacterium | reverse complement strand
TGGTGAATCATTCACTCCTGAAACTTGTCCTTTTCATGGCGGCGGGTGTTGTGGTCATGAATCTGCATAAGCTGAATCTGAATGATATCAGAGGGTGGGGACGGAATAAGCTGTTCCTCAAGATCGCATTTGCACTCGGCGGGGTCGGAATAAGCGGTGTTCCGCTTTTTAACGGATATATATCCAAGACGATGCTGCATGAGGGGATCGTGCACGGCATCGAGGTCACGGAAGAGATGGCCGGAATGAGCGGCGTGAATACTTTCTTTCGGATCGGCGAGTGGGTATTCCTGATTTCCGGCGGATTTACATTTGCCTATATGCTGAAGCTCTTTATCTGTGTGTTCCTGGAGCGGAACCGCGACGATGAGGTACAGGAGAAATATGATGCGGACCCGGTATGCATGAATGCTGCATCGACGGCTGCGGTCTTCGGTTCGTCCATGTTCATGATAATCCTGGGGCAGCCGTATGTCATGACACATCTGGCCGGGCTCATGAACGGCAGAGAGGAGATTCTTGAGTTTGCGGCGTTCATACCTGAAAACCTGAAAGGCGGATTTATCTCTCTCGGTATCGGTGCAATCCTGTATATATTTGCCGTAAGGCGTGTTCTGATGCGGGACGGTTCTTATGTGAATCTGTGGCCGGAGTGGCTTGATCTTGAGGACCTGTTATATCGACCGATGCTTACAAAGTGGCTTCCCGATATAGGGGGCGCGATAGCGAGGGTGTTCGGAGAGAATTTGATCTTGCGGCAGATTGCGCGCAGGATGCCGGATATCGGTGGCTCTGTCGCAAAAGTCTTCGGCGAGAATATGGTTTTAAAACCGCTTTGCGGGTTTATAGTGTTCCTCGGATCCTTTATCGGCAGGGTCCTGTGTGACAGCTTCGACGGGCTTATTTATCTGCTGCGCAGGACGATTGTTCGCGAGATTCCGGTCCGGGGGCGCAGGGATATGAGGCCCAGCCGACTGGAGATATTCCTTCGCGACACAAACGAGGCGGTGACTCCGATTTTCGCGAATTTTTCGTTTGCGCTTGCGATGACCTGTGTCGGGGTGGTCCTGATTCTCGGGGCTCTGGCATTGATCCTGCTGTTCTGAAAACACCTGACAGGGACGGTTCTTAACGGTTAAGAACCGTCCCCGAAGAGTGACCCAAAGAGTGAAAACGAAGGAGAATTATTATGATCAACGCAGAGCTGAGCACACTGTGCTATCTTGAAAAAGACGGCAAATACCTGATGCTCCACCGCATCAAAAAAAAGAACGATATCAACAAAGAAAAGTGGATCGGCGTAGGAGGTCACTTCGAGGCGGAAGAAACCCCCGAGGAGTGTGTGATCCGGGAAGTGCGCGAGGAGACGGGTCTCACGCTCAATTCATGGGCCTTCAGGGGCATCGTGACATTTGTTTCCGGCGACGGAGTGGTTGATTATATGCATTTATTTACCTCCGACGATTTCAGCGGAGAAATGCATGACTGCGATGAGGGCGAGCTGCTGTGGGTAGAAAAAAGCAAAATCCAAAGTCTCAACATCTGGCCGGGAGATAAGATCTTCTTCAGATTGATCGATGAAAATATCCCTTTCTTCTCTCTGAAGCTGGTCTATGACGGGAAGGGCGGTCTAATCGAAGCCAGACTTAACGGAAAACAGATGGACATTGACAGTCCGAGACTGTCATTTTAGAAAAAAGTCACCGATAAAATGACCGTGTCTGACAGCGGATAATCTGTGTCAGGCACGGTCAACTTATTTTATGTAATAAATGCGAGTTAGTGCTGCCTTACCGGGACAGCAAAACAAGCGGAGGATCGATTGCCTCCGCGAAATGTTTTTATCATCATCAGTTACAGTATTTCGGAAAAAAGTCATTACTCTGAAATAAGCTGAAAGCAGACTGACTTTACTTCATATCATGAGTTGTCATAAATTCACGAAGCCGCTTGAACGTCTCGTCGCTGATGTCATGTTCAATTTTGCATGCATCATTCTCGGCGGTCTTGGGATTTACTCCGATATTTTCGAAGAAGCTGGTGAGAACTTTGTGCCTGGTATATGTGTGGCGGGCTATCTTGAGACCTTCGTCTGTCAGTGTGATGTAACCGTCCGCATCCATATTGACGAGACCTTTTTCCCGCAGCTTCTTCATTGCGATGCTGATGCTTGGTTTTGAATAGCCGAGCTTGTATACTATATCAATGGATCTTACTTTGCCGAGCTGTTCACGCAGCATGAGAATCGCCTCGAGATAATCCTCGGAAGACTCATTATAATTCATAGATGCCTCCTGACCGCCCGAATCCGGGATCCGGGCAAGTATGTTTCGGTTTTTTTACCGTACCGTTAGACTGACATAACAGACTAGTGGGAATGCGCGGGCACGGAATAATCTGTAATATACTTTTGGCGAATTAATCATAACATAGAAAAAAAGCGATTTCAAGACAACATACAGGAACGAAACTCTGCGGAGATACTATTTTGACATTGGCCGTGGACGGTAATTATGAAGGGGAACGGCTACGTAATAACGCGGTTCTCTCTTGTAAAGCCATCAAGCCATGTGGTATCTTTTAATCGGGCTGAGCAGTGGTATCATCTGTTTTTTGCCGGCAAAAGAATCTGATGAAGAAAAAATTACCAAGATGAGAAAGATGGGAGAGCAGGATGGATAACGTATTCGGGAGCATACATGTCAAAGCCAGCAGACGTTTGCTGCGCGTGATGGATGAAATTATGGACAGGCGTATTTGCAGCCGGAGTCTCGTGAAATACGTTCCCAGTGTTTATCGCGATGATGCCAACGGAGTGGGCATGACGGGTTCGCAATCAACAAACTACATCATACTGAACCGCATTTTCTCCCATGTCAGCCTGACTGCTGAGGACTCCTTTCTGGATATCGGCTGCGGAAAAGGGCGTGTCCTGGCTTTTTTGCTTATGAAACATGCGCCGTGCGCTTTGACGGGAATTGAGATCAATGAGATTTCCGGTAAAGTGGCACAGGAATGGACCGCCGGATACGATCAGGCTGCCGTGATGCTCGGCGACGCCTTCGAGTTGGACTATAACCCTTACACCGTATTGTTCCTCGGACGTCCGTTTCTGCCCAACACTTTTCTGGAATTCATAGAACGGCTTGAGGATACTCTGACTCATCCGATCACGTTAATTTACTGGGTCGATCAGCAGAGCGGATACTTATTGAAGGATCGCCCGGGCTGGGAGAAGAAATACAGGGAGAAGCTGTGTTCAATCTATGGAATAAGAATCGCCAAAGCTCCGCAAGGCTATTCGATATGGTACTACGATCCAGCAAAACGAACGGATGAAACGGCTGAAGATGAGGAACTCCGCATTTGAAGAAGTTAGGGCTTTAGGAAAAAGGATAGTGGCTTTAATAATTGGAATCTTTTGTGTATAATTATACTTAACAGAAGAATTGTTCGGAAAACCGGTTCATATAGATAATTAGTCTGAAAGGCGTTTTTTATGAAAAGATTTCAGGAACTCCTGAATGAGAGATGGGCTGCTTATACGTTTGCTGCATGCAGTGCCGTTATCCTCTATCTGCTGCTTGGTCATATAGGCAATATCGGGGGAGTATTCGTTAAAATATATACTCTTACCGCACCGGTCCTCGGAGGAGTGGTCATTGCATATCTGATGGATCCATTGGTCACCCTTATTGAAGGCTTTATTCAGCAATGGATTTTAAATAAAAATACAAGGCACAGTGTAGCCGTGGCGCTTGCCGCGCTGCTTATCATCGCGTTGTTCATTCTACTCATCATCGCACTGATACCGTCATTGATCGACAGTGTCATGACTTTTGTCGGAAATATTAATGTCTATGTTCGAACGGCCGAGCAGTTTATAAGCTATCTGAACAATACCGCTTCGGAAAATAATATTGATATTTCAAGTATTACGAGCTATGGTCAGGAAATGCTTGACAGCGTTCTTGACATACTTCCGAGCAGTATCAATACGATCATGTCGACGTCTCACAGCATGGGCTCCAGCATTATCAATCTTATTATCAGTTTTATTCTTGCCATCTATTTCCTTAACGGAAAGGATAAGATCATTAACGAGATCAAGCGGCTCAGGCATGCAATGTACAACGATGAGACGTACGAAGCCCGCACGAGATTCTTCAGACGATGCAATGAAATTATGTTGAATTTCGTTATATATGATCTGCTTGATGCTTTGATAGTAGGTATTGCAAACGCAGTGTTCATGATGATAACCGGAATGAACTACATTCCTCTGATTTCTACAATTGTCGGCGTCATGAATCTTCTTCCCACGTTCGGGCCGATTGTCGGAGCCGTGATAGGCGGTCTGATCATGCTTCTGAATAATCCTGTACATGCACTTTGGTTCATGATATTCACAATCGTTCTTCAGACAATTGACGGCTATATTGTCAAACCGAGGCTCTTCGGCGGTTCTATGGGGGTTTCGGGCGTGGCAATACTGATCATGATCATTGTCGGAGGAAACCTGTTCGGCGCTGTAGGAATTCTTCTTGCGATTCCCTGCACGGCTATCTTTGCATTTGTATATGATGAACTGATTCTGCCCTGGATCCGTAACCGGCGTCTGCATTATGAGAGCCTTGAACGAGGTGAGGAAGCGTCACATTCCGGAGAAAATGCGAAGAAAGATGACGACGTGATTCCGGAGACGGCTGACTCGAGGGTCAGACATACAGTGGTCGAAGATGTGTCACATGAGGAAGGACCGGTAATGTGAAAGAAGGTGTTTTGAGTGAGAAAAAAGCCGCCGCGCCCCAGGAAAAAGCCTTTGTATAAAAGTTTCGGATATGCATTTGAAGGCATTTTCGAAACAATAGGTGCAGAAAGAAATATGAAGATTCACTGTCTGATGGCAGCAGCAGTCGTGATAGCCGGTATAATTTGCCGTATTTCCAGAGAAGAGTGGTTCATATGCCTTATATTATTCGGCCTTATTACGAGTCTGGAGCTTGTCAACACATCCGTGGAAGCAGTTGTAGATCTGGTGACTGAAGAAAGGAAGCCGCTGGCCAAGAAAGCGAAGGATGCAGCTGCAGGCGCGGTCCTGATTTCAGCGATATTCGCCGCTGCTATCGGATTGGCTATATTTGTCCCCAAAGTGCCTGATGCACTGCAGGCATTCGGCATAGGCTGGTTTGATTTCTGACACGGAATTCCTGCAGGAACGCCGAGGCGTTCTTGAATTCGCCGGTTAGCCGGAAAAAACTTCTCGCGCGACTTGACTGTCAATTCAAAACAGGTTATTATCGTGATAAAAGAAAACGTGATGTGGAAATTACTGATGTGCAAACCGCCCCGGTCTGCGCGATAAAATCAGGTGGCGCTTGTGACAGGTTTTTTACGAGATATGAGGAAAATATGGAAACAATGGACGAACGCCGCGAGGCAATTGTAGCGCTTGTGAATGAGAGGAGCAACATAACATTTGCAGAATTAAAAAAAAGATTTCCGCATGTTTCTGATATGACGATCAGAACGGATCTGAAAGCTCTGGATGATGCGAAAAGAATCGTCCGTGTTCACGGCGGAGCAAAGTCAGTGGAACAGGTCATCGGAAATGATGATCTTCTCGGAAAGAGAGCTGTCAGAAATGTAGATGCGAAGCAGCTCATTGCTCAGAAGGCTGTAAAACTCGTAAGGTCCAACACGACTGTATTCATTGATTCCGGGTCTTCCACGACTTTGTTTGCCAACATATTCCCGGATGTTCAGTGTGTTATTTTCACGAACAGCCTGAGTTGCGGCATTGAACTCAGCCGGCTGACGAAAGCCCGTGTCTATATGATAGGAGGTCTGCTGAATCGAAACTCCCTGAGCGTGGTCGGTCATTCCGCACTCGAGGAAATGGTGCCGGTGAACTTTGATATGGCTTTTCTCGGTTCGACGAGTTATGAGGAGAATCTGGGTTTTACCTGTGAGTCGGCAGAGGATAATGCGATCAAGAGAGCAGTTATCTCAAAGTCTGACCAGAATATTATTCTGATGGATTCCTCCAAAATTGGAAGACGGGGGTCTTTTACAATCAGCAAAATGGACCGGATAACAGATGTTGTGATGGATGAAAATGTTCCCGATGAATTCCGCACGGCATGTATGCGGAACAATGTGAGATTACATTGACAAATGAAATTGGTTTGTATCGCCTAATAGGCGGTGGAAATGCTATAATGATACAGACTTGCGGGGGAGAATATCTTTTTCGCGAGTCGTTCTTGATAAAATCTACCTGACGCAGCGAGCCTTTACCTTGCACGGAAGCGATGAATAATACTGACGCGACGGAAATAATTGTGTTTCCGCTGCTCTTTGTATGTAAAAGCGCTCCGTGAAAGGAACGCTTTTTTCATATTGAAAAGGAGTATCCGATGGAAAACAGAATTGCTCTCATCAGCATCATTGTGGAAGATGCGGAATCCGTTGAAAAAATGAATAACCTGCTGCATGATTATGCGGAGTACATCATCGGAAGAATGGGAATTCCTTATCGGGAAGCCGGAGTGAATCTGATCGCGGTAGCCATCGATGCTCCTATGAATACAATTAATACTCTGACGGGAAAGCTCGGAAGACTTCCGGGTGTGAGCGCTAAGGCTGCGTGCTCGAATGTAAAGAAAGGCTGAGGAAATCGATATGCGGGAATTCAGAGAATCAGCTGAAAAGCTTGCCGAAGACAACAGTCTGTCCAGAGCGGAGTTCCTATCCATGATTGCAATGCGCGGAGAGCTCCGGAAAGAAGACCGTGAATATCTGTACAGTCTTGCGAGGGAGAAAGCCGACCGCATATACGGTAAGAGCATATTTCTCCGAGGACTCATTGAGTTCACGAATATATGCCGGAACAATTGCATCTATTGCGGTCTCCGCCGTGATAACCGGAATGTGAACCGTTACAGGCTGTCAAAAGAACAGATCCTTGAGTGTGCCGACCGCGGATATGCTCTCAATTTTCGCACCATAGTTCTACAGGGCGGCGAGGATCTTCATTACAGTGACGATGACATTTGCGGAATCGTTTACGGAATCAAGGAACTCCATCCCGACTGTGCCGTAACGCTTTCTATCGGCGAAAAGAGCCGGGCAAGCTATGAAAAATATTTCCGGGCAGGTGCCGACCGCTATCTGCTGAGACATGAGACTGCGAACGAAGATCATTATCGGCGTTTGCACCCTTCGGATCTCAGTATGAAGAGACGCATGGAATGTCTTTATGATCTGAAGGACATCGGATATCAGGTCGGGGCAGGTTTTATGGTCGGTTCGCCGTATCAGACAGAGGAATGCTATGCGGATGATTTTGAGTTCCTTCATGAGCTTCAGCCCGAAATGATCGGTATCGGACCCTTTATACCGCATCATGACACGCCTTTTTCCGATATGAAAAGCGGAACATTGGAAGATACTCTGTTCTTTCTTGCCATACTCAGGCTGTCGTTCCCTGAAGCTCTTATTCCCGCAACGACTGCTCTCGGTACGATTCATCCTCTCGGGAGAGAGATGGGAATCAAAGCGGGTGCAAATGTAGTGATGCCCAATCTCTCGCCTGTTTCCGTCCGAAAAGATTATCTTCTCTATGACGGGAAAATCTGTACCGGGGATGAGGCGGCGGAATGCAGACATTGCATGGAGATGAGGATGGAGAACATCGGATATCATGTTGTCACGGACAGAGGGGATCATGTTCGATTTAATCTCTGACGCAGAATTCTCGTGACTTAAGTCGTGAGATGAATGCGCAAAATGAAACTTGTCTCTGACATGGGATACAAACCCGCGTCAGAGATTAAAAGCCTCCGGCGGATCGCAGCCGCGCATTAAGGAAGGTGCTTCGCACCATGCGCGGCGCGGCAAGAACGCCGAGGCGTTCTTGATAAAATAATTCACGGAGAGGTGACAGCAGATGTTTAGAGACCTGCATTTTCCCGGAATAAAAATGAAGAACAGGGAGAGTCTGCCGGATCCGGGCGTTCGAATATCGGACGCGGACCGTAATCGGCTTTTTCCGGACGGTCTTGTCTATTCATCACCCGCCCGCGGGACGTGGACAATTGCCCACACGTCCATGCTGATACCCGGCAGCCATCAGATATTTGTGTGTCCCAGCTGCTGCCTGAGAGGTGTCGTACTCTCGGCAGAAGAGATGGGAGCTATGGAACGCTTTTCCATGCTGGAGTTCACTGATGAGCATATACTGAAAGGCGATCTCGAGTCGATGATCATCGAGGGCGTTACGGAAATCCTGAACGAGATGGAGAAGAAGCCTGCATGCGTCCTGCTTTATACCAGCTGCGTGCAGCATTTCCTCAATATAGATCTGAGTCTGGTCTATCGTGAATCCGCGGCCCGTTTCCCGGAGATCGATTTTATAGACTGCTATATGGTGCCTACGATGCGAAAGCATTTTACGCCGGAGAAAATGCAATGGAGACAGCTCTACAGAGCCGTCCGTCCTCTTCCGGTAAATAAGCGGGCAGTGAATTTCATCGGTTCCTACTATGCTATCGATGAGGACTGTGAACTGTACGACTTTCTCGGTGCGGGAAAGGGAAGAAGTTTTGAGAAATCAACGGCTTCTGCAGATTCTTTGAACATGAAGCCGTCCTGCGGACCGGCTGATGACGGCTTCGTCGTGAGACAGCTTCCGACTCTTGAGAGTTATGAGGACTACAAGAGTATGGGCGAGGCTTTTGCCGACATCTATTTCAATCCGATAGTCAAATTCGCTGCCGACGACATGGAAAAGCGTCTTGGCCGCCGGGGAATTTATCTTCCCGCACTCTATGATTTCCGGAAAATAGAGCGCTGTGAGCGGGAACTTATGGAAACTCTCGGAAAGCCGATACCCGCTGATTTCGAAATTCGGTTCGACAACCTGAGATATGAGGCCGAAAATGCATTGAGAAAAGCAAAAATGGCAGTCGGAATCAGGAATATTGCCATTGACGGCGCAGCGGTCACACGTCCGCTGAGTCTTACGAGGATGCTTTTCAAGCAGGGTTTTTCGGTAGCGAGAGTGTATGCGGATTCATTTTTTCCGGAAGAACGCGAGGATTTCGAATGGCTCGCGATACATGCTCCGGAAATCCGTGTTTATCCGATGACAGACTTCAGAATGCGAAAAGCAGACAGAAGGCCGACAGGTCCGGGATTTGTTGCTATCGGACAGAAAGCGGCATATTTTACGGGGACGAAGCATTTTGTGAATCTTGTGGAGAACGGCGGTCTCTATGGCTTCAGAGGAATCCGGCGGCTTGCTGAGATGATCGAGGACGCCGCCCTGCATGAGAAAGACCCGGGGAAACTAATCCAGATCAAGGCTCTCGGGTGCGCCGAGAATTGCGCAAGGCTTGCGGCTGTTCCGGAAACATAAGGACACAGGCGGGGATACCGACGGGGAACTTAACAGGATTCCGTATCTTCAGGGTGATTGACTTTGCCGCTACTTCGGACAGTCGAATTTTTGCCGCCGCGAAAATTGAAAGGAAAAAAGATGAGAATTGTAAAACGTGTTCTGTCCACATACTCGGCCGACAATTTCGGCGTCTGCTCCGCACTCTATGAGCTCGGCGGACTTGTGGTCATGCACGATGCGTCCGGGTGTAATTCTACTTATAATACTCATGATGAACCTCGCTGGTATGATATGGACAGCCTGGTCTTTATCTCCGGACTAACAGAGAAAAATGCCATCTTCGGAAATGATGATAAACTGATCGACGACCTTGTTACTGCAGCGGAAGAGTTCCGTCCCGACTTCATCGCCGTCTGCGGCGGTCCCCTTCCTCATATCATCGGTACGGATTTTAAGGCGGTCGCCGGGGCGGTATACAGGAAGTGCGGTATACCGGCATTCGGATTTCAGACAAACGGCATGGACTCCTATATCAGCGGAGCCGGGCAGGCTCTGGAAGCTCTTGTCAGCATGATGCCGGGTGACGGAGAGGTCGGCAGGCCAATGCCGAATAGTGTGAATATTATCGGTGCGACTCCTCTTGATTTTTCTCTGAACGGTAGTGTCGAGGAGATGAGAAGGCTTCTGATCCGGGAAGGCTTCGAGGTGAAAAGTACCTGGGCTATGGGCGATAGCCTTCAGAATATACTCGGTTCTTCCGCAGTCTCGAAGAATCTTGTTATTTCTGCCCTCGGTCTTCGGGCAGCGAAGGCAATGGAGAAAAAGTTCGGAATCCCTTATGTAGCGGGACTTCCTGCAGGAAAAAAGGTTACGGAGAGGATCATATCTGAGCTGAGGCGGAAATCTGAACCGGATGAAAGGCACAGAGTGTCTGTTGGGGAGGCCGCAAGTGAGACCGAGGAGCCGGCAGAGATCCTGATCATAGGAGAACCTTTTTTGTCCCTGGCAATCAGGGAGACTCTCGAGACTTCCTTCTCAAAAAGAAGTGTGAAAATAATCAGCCCCATGCACGGGCTTCCCGGGGATATTGTCAGCCTTGGCTGCGAGAAAATTGAACGGGAGGATGAACTCAGGAAAGAGTGCAGGGCGGCGAAATACGTGATTGCCGATCCGCTCTATGCGAGACTGCTGCCGGATGAGGACGGAAAATTCATACATCTTCCGCATGTGGCTTACTCAGGGAGGTACTATGAGAGCGAAGTGCCGGTCCTTATCGGAGAGAAGCTTGACAAATGGCTCAAGGATCGGATTCGATTTTAATCTCTGACGCAGAATTCTCGTGACTTAAGTCGTGAGATGAATGCGCAAAATGAAACTTGTCTCTGACATGGGATACAAACCCGCGTCAGAGATTAAAAGCCTCAGCTACACAATGCTCCACCGGAGCATTGTTACGCATGCTCAGGCACGGCGGATCGCAGCCGCGCATTAAGGAAGGTGCTTCGCACCATGCGCGGC
>CAMYVI010000065.1 GCA_947302185.1 uncultured Lachnospiraceae bacterium | reverse complement strand
CCGATGCGGAGAAGCAGGGCTGCAATGGCATAACAATAGTAATATCAGCGGAAGGAAGCAGCAGACCTTCCGGAAAGGGTTCCGATGGAATGCTGCAATGGCATAACAATAGTAATATCAGCGGAAGGGCTGTCGCGCAAGGCAGTGTTGCCGGGTAAAAAGCAGACATGAAACAGCATGTCTGCTTTTTTCGGCTTCACGTCCGATGCGACAGTTCTTTCTTAGTCACGGAAAACTTCACTCAAAGTGTGCGGGAGAAAATGCTTGATTTTGGTATCGCTTAAGTATACTGTTAAATTTACAGAATGACTTTTTTGATTTAGTATCTGCATGGTATAATTCGCTTGCGGGAGGAAGACTATGAAACTCAGGACATGGCAGACAATTCGCGTGGGATTTGCATTTTTATCAATCTGTGCTTTCTGGCAGATGTACAACAACATTGTACCGCTTCTTCTTACAAATACGTTTCACCTGAACGAGACGTATTCAGGCGTGATCATGGCTATGGATAATGTACTTGCCCTGTTTCTGCTTCCTCTGTTCGGCACATTGTCGGATAAATGCCGTCACCCGCTCGGCAGACGAATACCGTTCATAAAGTACGGCACGATCGCAGCGGTAGTCATTATGATGCTGATTCCTGTCATTGATAATATTTATGCTTCGAATCCGGCGAAATGGCTGCTCATTTCGTTCGTAGCCGTCCTCGGGATCCTGTTGATCATTATGGGAACCTACAGAAGTCCTGCGGTCGCACTGATGCCGGATGTAACGCCGAAACCTCTCAGGAGCAAGGCAAATGCAATCATAAATCTGATGGGAGCGGTCGGAGGAATTATTTATCTGATTATAGCTTCTGTTCTCTATTCGCAGAAACGGACAGAAGGCCTTGTACATGTCAATTATCTTCCCCTCTTCCTGATCGTCGGGGCTATCATGGTTTTATCGATGCTCATCGTTGTAATGACGGTCGATGAGAAAGGACTTGCCGCCGAAGTTCAGGAAACGGAGAGAAAGGAGATAGAAGAGGAAGAGAAATCCGGTGAAGTATCCGAAACGATTCGTGAATTTCAAGCGGAAGATACAGGCCGAAAGAAGGCTGCGGCCGGGGAGGCTGATAAGACCGGACCATTGCCGGGGCCTGTCAAAAAGAGCCTGGTATTTCTGCTTATATCGGTCGCCTTTTGGTTTATTTCATATAACTCGGTCGAGACATGGTTCACGACCTATGCAAGCAGGCTGTGGAATATGTCTCTCGGAAGCGCTTCGTTATGTCTGACAATCGCAACAGTAGGAGCGATTCTTACATATATCCCTGCAGGAAATATCGCATCAAAGATCGGCCGCAAGAAGACGATAATGGGTGGTATTGTCATCATGATGGCGGCATTCGCGGCTTCATTTGCAGCGACAAAGCTTTTTGACCGCTTCCATCCGATCCTTTATGTCATATTTTCCATGATCGGCGTCGGCTGGGCGTCAATTAATACCAACAGTTTTCCGATGGTCGTTGAGATGTGCCGCGGAGCCGATGTCGGAAAGTTCACCGGAACGTATTATACATTCAGCATGGCTGCGCAGATCCTGACCCCGATTGCGGCGGGCTGGCTTATGAATCATGTGAGTTATGATGTTCTTTTTCCGTATGCATTTGTCTTCATAACGTTCGCGTTCATCACAATGTATTTTGTGAGACACGGCGATTCGAAGGTCATAGAGAAGAAAGGACTCGAGGCGTTCGATGTCGATGATTGATAAAAATAAGTACAGAAAATTGACTTGGATTTATTTACTGTGAGGTGATGAAATGGAGCAATACACAGTTACAGGAATGAGCTGCGCCGCCTGCCAGGCCCGCGTGGAGAAAGCGGTGAACGCTCTGCCGGGAGTGACGGCATGTTCCGTGAGCCTTCTCACCAACTCGATGGGAGTGGAGGGAGACGTCTCTCCTGCACAGGTCATAGAAGCAGTGACAAATGCAGGATACGGAGCGGAAGTCAAAGGAGCCGCAAAAGAGAGCGCCGGCAGCCTTACCGCAAAAATTGCGGCGGAGGAGGATGCGCTGAAGGACAGGGAGACCCCGAAAATGAAAAAGAGGCTTATTGCCTCGCTCGGTTTTCTTTTGCTGCTCATGTATTTTTCGATGGGCCATATGATGTGGGGATGGCCTCTGCCGGCATTTTTTAACGGAAACCATGTGGCGATGGGACTCATACAGATGATTCTCGCCGCGATTGTCATGATCATTAATCAGAAATTCTTTACGAGCGGATTCAGAAGTCTCATTCACGGAGCTCCGAATATGGACACCCTGATCGCGATGGGATCCGGCGCCGCATTTGTCTACTCGACAATAATGCTCTTTGCTATGACAAGAGCCCAGGCTGACGGGAACATGCCTCTTGTAGAAGAGTATATGATGGAATTTTATTTTGAGTCGGCAGCCATGATACTGACTCTTATTACAGTGGGGAAAATGCTGGAAGCCTACTCGAAAGGCAAGACGACAAATGCCCTGAAATCTCTCATGAAGCTCGCCCCGAAGACGGCGAATGTGATCCGCGGCGGACAGGAAGTCACCGTCAGTATCGACAGCGTCCGCAAAGGGGATATATTCGTAGTAAGACCGGGTGAAAATATTCCGGTGGACGGAATCGTTATTGAAGGTGAGAGTGCTGTCAATGAGTCGGCCCTTACCGGAGAGAGTCTGCCGGTCGACAAGGTCAGAGGAGACGAGGTCTCATCAGCTACACTGAACCAGTCAGGCTTCCTGAAATGCGAAGCGACCAGAGTCGGTGAGGATACCTCGCTCGCGCAAATCATACAGATGGTCAGCGACGCGGCGGCTACGAAAGCGCCGGTCGCAAAGCTGGCAGATACGATTTCGGGATATTTTGTTCCGGCAGTTATTGCTGTCGCGATACTGACCACAGTAATCTGGATCATAGCCGGACAGTCTGTCGGTTTCGCGCTCGCCAGAGGAATCTGCGTTCTGGTTGTCAGCTGTCCGTGTGCTCTCGGACTGGCGACACCGGTCGCGATCATGGTCGGCAACGGGGTCGGGGCAAAAAACGGTATTTTATTTAAAAATGCCGAAGCGCTCCAGGAGACAGGGAACATTCAGATCGCCGCACTTGACAAGACGGGGACGATCACGAGCGGCAAGCCTGTCGTGACGGATATTATGACGGCAGCAGGGGTTTCAGAAGAAGAGCTCGTGAACAAGGCCTATGCGCTTGAACGGATGAGCGAGCATCCGCTTGCCCATGCTGTGGTCGAATACGTTAAAGAAAAGCAGAGTACGGTTATCCGAGCGGAGAGCAGCGGAAGCAGATCGGACGATGTACATACGGGTATAAAAGAATTCCCGGCTGCCGATCAGACGGGAATTGTGACCGATTTCAAAGCACTTCCGGGTAACGGATTAACAGCTAAGCTATCCGGCAGGACTCTTTACGGAGGAAATTATCGTTTTATATCCTCAAAGATCAATATCGACGGTGAGATGAGAGAAAAGTCCGAACAGTTATCTTCCGACGGAAAAACACCGTTGTTCTTTGCGGAGGGCGGCAGGCTTCTCGGTATCATAGCCGTTGCGGACACGATGAAGGAGGACAGTGCGGAGGCGATAAGGCAGCTTAAGAACATGGGCATCCATGTTGTCATGCTGACGGGCGACAACCGAAAAACAGCTGAAGCCATAGGAAAAAGAGCGGGAGTCAATGAAGTCATTTCCGGAGTTTTGCCGGACGGAAAAGAAGCGGTCATCCGGGCGCTGCAGGAGAAAGGAAAGGTCGCCATGGTCGGCGACGGCATAAATGATGCTCCTGCTCTGACACGGGCGGATATCGGCATCGCGATCGGGGCAGGCACGGACGTTGCGGTTGATGCAGCGGACGTCGTGCTTATGAAAAGCGGCATATCGGATGTGGCTGCAGCAGTCAGGCTGTCCAGAAAAACATACCGGAATATATTGGAGAACCTGTTCTGGGCTCTGATATATAATTCTCTTCTGATACCCGTGGCTGCGGGAGCTTACGCGCATCTTTTCGGTATCACTATGGATCCGATGCTCGGGGCTGCAGCCATGTCACTTTCCAGTTTCTGTGTTGTATCCAATGCGCTTCGCCTTAATCTTATGAAGATTCACGATGCGTCTGAAGATAAAAAAATGAAAAATGCAGGGCAGCTTATGTCTGACGGCTGCCTGCTGGAAAAACAAAGTGAGGACGCCGATGAAGGCGTGAAAGGAGATCTTATGACAAAGACAATGAAGATTGAAGGCATGATGTGCCCGCACTGCGAGGCGACGGTGAAGAAAGCGCTCGAGGGACTTGAGGGAGTAACGGAGGCACAGGTGAGCCATGAGGCCGGAACGGCTGTAGTTTCCATGGCTGCGGAATTGGACAATGCGGTTCTCACAAAAGCGGTGGAGGATAAGGACTACAAGGTACTCGGAATCGAGTGACTGCGGATGCGGTACGACTGACTGATAACAGATCCTGTACAGATAGGGACATATAAGAAGGCTGCTGCGCGAAAATGCGTGAGCAGCCCTTTTTACACTAAAGGTAAAACTTTTTCGCAAAAGCAAGATAATATATTTCACGAATTTAGGGAAAATAGACAAAAAAATAAGTTTTGTATGATAAAAATAACGAAATTTTTAAAACGATTTGCAAAACATAAAGCTGTAATCTATAGTAAAAATAACAGTCTTTAGTGGTTTTGCGACGTGAGAACAGTAAGAAATCACCAGTATCAGGGAGGAAAAAAATGATCAATCAGAACTGGGAACCGCAATTTATTGAGCGCCTTAAAGTGCACTATGATGAGATGCAGTGGCTCTATAAGGAACTCTACAATAATGATCAGCAGGCATTTGACTACTTTGTGGAAATGCTGCATGAGTACTATGCCGCCCGCTCACCCGAGCTCAAAGAGTGGGACGATATGAGATGCCTGGTGCCGGACTGGTACAAAGGCAATGACATGCTCGGAATGATTATTTATACAAATTGTTTCGCCGGTAATCTTAAGGGAGTACATGAGAAACTCGACTATATTAAAGAATGCGGAGCGAACTTTATTCATCTGATGCCGCTCCTTGAAAGTCCGAAAGAGCGGAGCGACGGCGGATATGCCGTTTCCAACTTCAGAAAGGTACAGCCCGAACTCGGAACAATGCAGGATCTCTATGATCTTTCTGTCGATTGCCATTCCAAGGGAATGAACATCTGCCTCGACTTCGTTATGAACCACACAAGTGAGGATCATGAGTGGGCGAAGAGAGCACGGGCGGGAGAGAAAGAATATCAGGACAGATATTTCTTCTTTGATGACTGGACCATTCCGAATGAATATGAGAAGACGGTTCCTCAGGTATTCCCGACAACGGCTCCGGGAAACTTTACCTGGGTACCGGAAGTGGGCAAGCCGGTCATGACCATGTTCTATCCGTATCAGTGGGATCTCAACTACCGCAACCCGGTCGTATTTAACGACATGACTGCGGATATGCTTAATCTCTGCAATAACGGCGTGGATATCGTTCGCCTCGATGCGACGCCGTACATCTGGAAGCAGCTCGGGACCGACAACAGAAATCTGCCTCAGGTCCATACACTTGTCAGAATCATGCGCATGGCTGCGGAAGTCGTATGCCCGGGCACACTTCTTCTCGGAGAAGTCGTCATGGAGCCGTCCAAGCTTGCACCGTATTTCGGTACAGTCGACAAGCCGGAGTGCCATATGCTCTACAATGCCACGACAATGTGCACGACCTGGAATACTGTCGCTACCAGAGATGTGCGTCTTTTGAAGCATACACTTGACGGCGTATTTGCCCTCCCGAAGCAGTTCGCATTCCTGAACTACCTCCGCTGCCATGATGATATCGGCTGGGGACTAGATTTCAATTATCTGAAACAGTTCGGCATTGAGGAAGTCGCCCATAAGAAGTATATCAATGACTATCTGAAGGGCGCTTACTGGGGAAGCAATTCCAGAGGAGAGCTCTACAACGACGATCCGAGACTCGGCGACGCCAGACTCTGCGGAACGACGGCATCTCTCTGCGGCATAGAAGCGGCAGAGTATGAAAATAATGAATTCAAGTGGAATGAGGCAATCCAGCTTGATATTATGCTCCATGCATTCCTTCTGACTCAGACAGGTGTACCGGTCATTTACAGCGGTGATGAAGTCGGTCAGAAAAATGATTATACTTACCATGATGATCCGGTCAAGTGTGAGGACAGCCGTTATCTTCATCGCGGGAATTTTGTGTGGGAAGATGCCGAGAAGAGAAATGATGAGACGACAAGACCGGGCCGCCTGTTCCAGGCGCTTCGCAGACTTGAAATCATTCGCGCCGAGCATTCGCTGTTCAACATCGACGCGGATGCGTGGACGCTTGAGACATACAATGACAAGATCCTCGGCATAGGCCGCTACTATGAAGGCGAAAAACTCCTCGCGCTGTTCAATTTCAGTGAAAATGATGAGACAGCATGGATCAATGAGGAAGAAGACTATATCGATCTTCTGACCGGCGAACATCGCGCAGCTAAGGCTGTCGGCGTTCCGGCTCATGATTTTGCATGGCTGTACTATAACTTCAACCCGAAGCCGGTGAAAGCGGAGGAGCCGAAGGAAGCGGAAGCTCCTGCGGAGGAGCCGAAGGCAGAGGAAATTCCGGCAGAAGCACCGAAGGCTGAAGCGGAACCGACAGAGACAATCAAAACAGCAGAAATTTCTGAAGAGACTGCGAAGAAAGCTCCGAAGAGGCGCGCGGCTAAGAAGACCGATGCAGCGGCTGCCGAAGCCCCGAAGAAGACGGCCGGAAAGCGCACAGCCAAAAAAGCCGAGGCGTCCGAGGCTGCCGAAGCTCCGAAGAAGACGGCCGGAAAGCGCACGGCTAAGAAGGCTGCAGACGGTGACGCAGCGGAGGCTCCGAAGAGGACGACAAGGAAGCGTACTGCGAAAAAGGCTGCGTCCGAAACTGAAGAATAAATCCGCTGAAGATGTGATTTCGCCCGGTCTTCCGTAAGTTTGCCGACTATATTTCGACAGGACCGATGAATAACTTTTGGATAGTTTATCGGTCCTGTTTTCTGCTCTTTTGCGAAAAAGTCACAAGTAAAATAAAATAAACAAAAACTAAATATAAAAATTAGATAAAATCACGGTTGTAGTAAGTTGAAATTATGTGTATAATCGAGTAATAGAGATCATTGTTCGGGAAGTTCGATCCTGAATCTTGATACAAGTAACTCTTGAGTGCTGCAACAATAATTCACCAAAGGGAGGAGAAAAATTATGGCACTTGATTACAGAAAATGCGCGCAGGAGATTGCCGATAATATCGGCGGCGGCTCCAATGTCGTCTCTGCTGCACATTGCGCGACAAGACTTCGCCTTGTTATCGCGGATAACAGCAAAGTCAATAAGGAAGTACTCGAAAACGTCGATGGCGTTAAGGGTATGTTCGAATCCAATGGCCAGCTGCAGCTGATCATCGGTACTGGTACGGTAAACAAGGTTTATGATGAGTTCCTATCCATCACAGGCGCTTCCGCAGCTTCCAAGGAAGATGTTAAGGCTGCAGCCGCTGCACAGCAGCCATGGTATATCAGACTTCTCAAGCCGATCGGCGATGTTTTCGTTCCGATTCTTCCCGCAATCGTTGCTTCCGGTCTTATGATGGGTCTTGTTGAGGCTCTCGCTAAGATTCCGGGTCTCGGTTTCGGCGGCACTGACTGGTTCGCATTCCTTGATACAGCTGCGAACACCGCTTTCGCTTATCTGCCGGTTATCGTTGCAATTTCAGCGGCGAGAGTATTCGGCGGCAACATTTTCCTCGGTGCGGTCATCGGTCTTTTGATGATCCATGCTGCATTCCTTAACGGCTGGAATGTCGGTAGTGCCGAGCAGGTAGCAAAATTCTTCGGCATCGAAGTTAACGGCGTAAGCCCGTATCTGTATGACTGGGCGGCAAATCCGGATAATGTGACGGTTGCATCGCTTGGCGGAATACCTCAGTGGCATCTGTTTGGACCGATTCTCCCGATCAACAGAGTAGGTTATCAGGGCCATGTTATCCCGGTCATGCTGGCTGTCCTCTTTATGAGCAAGGTCGAATCCTGGTTACATAAGCATGTTCCGGAAATGATCGACCTCTTCGTAACTCCGCTGACAACTGTTCTTGTAACAGCACTTGTAACTCTTACAATTATTGGACCGATCTTCTCCACACTTGAGACACTCGTTCTGAACGGTGCTGAGAAGCTTGTTGCAAATCCGATCGGTTCCTGCATCATGGGTGCACTTTATCCCTGTACTGTTGTTATGGGTCTTCACCATATGTACAACGTTATCGAGGCCGGTATGCTTGCTTCCAAGGGTCTCAATACCTGGATGCCGATCGCATCTGCCGCTAACTTCGCACAGTTCGGCGCCTGCCTTGCAGTCGGTCTCCGTTCCAAGAATCAGAAGACAAAAGCAGTTGCTATTCCGTCTTCCATGTCCGCAGCTCTCGGTATCACAGAGCCGGCTATCTTCGGTGTTAACATGCGCTTCATGAAGCCGTTCGTCGGTGGTATGATCGGCGGTGCTGTAGGTGCACTTGTTGCTGCATTCATGGGCATCGGTGCTTCTGCATACGGCGTAACAGGTATCCCGGGATACCTTACAATCAACAATGCGTTGCTTTATACAATCGTTCTTGCAATCTCCGGCGGTCTTGCATTCTTTATCACAACAGTCATCTTCAAGGAAGATGAACCGAAGAAGGCAGCTCCGAAGGCAGCTCCGCCAATCGATATCAATACACAGCCGGTCGTTATGGAAGTCGGCGCTGACAAGGTCAAGTCTCCGGCAGTCGGAACACTGGTTCCGCAGGAGCAGATCCCGGATGCTACATTTGCATCAGGCGTTCTCGGCGCAGGTCTCGGTATCACACCGTCCAAGGGTGTTGTAGTTGCACCGGTAGACGGCACGATCTCCACAGTTGCAGAGTCCAAGCATGCAATCGGTATCTCCACAGATTCCGGACTTGAGCTTCTCATCCATGTCGGCGTAGATACAGTCGCTATGAACGGCGATGGATTCTCACCGGCAGTCGCTGAAGGCGATACAGTCAAGGCCGGCGACCTCCTTCTGAATTTCGATATCGACAAGATTCACAAGGCAGGCTATGCTGACACGGTTGTATTCCTTCTTACAAACTCTGATGACTTCAACGATGTAAAGATCAATGCCTGATCACTGAAGTGAAGTCAGTCGGGACATAGTTCCAACATATGAATTTTTCCCCGGGATCTTCGGATCCCGGGGTTTTTCATACCTACACAAATCGCTTTTCTTATGCTATAATAAAGCCAATTTCAAGTCTCGTTGCACGGGGAGAATTGCAGCGATATATCATGGAAATACCGATCGGTATACAGTCAAAAAAGATACTTGTCTGTGGAAGACTTCGGATATACTGGGGAGTAGCAATCCGGCGCAGAAAGCAGATATGATCTAATGGGGAGAGGGTATCCCTAAACTGTGATGAAGGATGGAACTGGGGTTATGAAGAGATTTCTTGCGGCTGCAGTTTCTGCAGCCATTCTTTTTGCTGTGACAGGCTGTGCCGGAGGAGAGAGCACAGCTCAGACCGACAGCAGTATATCTGCCGGATCGGTTTCACAGGCAGAGGAAGTTCTGACAGAAAGCGAGAGTACTGAACCGAAAGATGTGAAAGCAGTTGCGCTTTCACGCAATGCGGCAAGAATGTGGATGCTTGCCGGCGGAGAGCTCATCGCTGCAGCCGATGAGGCACAGGACCTGCCCGAAATTCCGAAGGATTTAGTTTGGATCGGAAGCGAAAATGAGCCTGATTTGAAAAATATTCTGAAAACGGAAACGGACGTTGTCATAGTCGACAGGTCCGTCGAGAATTACTCGGGAATCAAAAAGGAGCTGTCAGAGGCGGAATGCGATATGATCGAGGTCAGCGCCAACAGTTTCAGGGACTACGATGCCTCCATGCAGCTTCTGACCGAGAGGACCGGCAACTCAGAGTCCTATCAGAAGTATGTCACGGAGGTGGCAGCCAGAAATGAAGGTATCATTTCAAATGCACTGGAGGCTGCTCACAAAATCGAAGTTACCGTGACGGAGCCGCCTGCACGGGACGTCAGCGATACGAAAGTATCTGATGAAGCGGCGAATCAGTACTATAAAGGGCGAACGCCGACCTACATGGTCATTCGGGTCGGGAGCGAGGGATGCTGTGCAATGTCTAACGACGATTTTATCTGCAGTATGCTTTGCGACTTTGGTATGACGAATGCCAATAAAAGCGGTCAGCGCGTCCATGTGTGGAAGATGAACGAGGAGGAGACTTCTAAGGCGGAAGACTCTGTGGCGACGCAGTCCGGAGACAGCAGGGCGGAAAAAGGCAAAGTAGCTGATTCTTCGGTTATGTCGAAAACGGAGGACAGCAAGGCAGACAAAGGCGAAACAGAAGATTCCTCAGCAACGCAGAAGCCGGAGGACAGCAGGGCGGAAAAAGGCGAAGTAGAAGACTCATCGGCAACGCCGAAACCGAACGATGTGTCGACCGCATCGCTCATACCGGAGGCTCCGGTCGAGACGGATGCTGTTGATACATTTGCAGGAGAGGTCGATGCGAGGGAGAGTACCGATGCGGGCAGGAGGACATTTGATAATCTTCTGGCCAACAATCCGGATTTCATATTCATTATTTACGAGGGAAACGAGAAGGAAGCTGCGGCGAGATGCAACGAGCTGGTAAAATCCTGCGACTCATGGAAAGATGTTTTTGCGGTAAAGAGCGGGCGTGTCTATGAGCTTCCGCAAAGCTCATTCCGCTACCAGCCGGACGAGCTGTGGGATATGGCTTATGAATATCTCTACCAGACGATTT
>CAMYVI010000064.1 GCA_947302185.1 uncultured Lachnospiraceae bacterium | reverse complement strand
CGGAATCATTCTCGCTATAATCATGGCGTTCGTCGTAAAGTTCATTTTTGATTCAACGGTATTCGGATTCGAGCTTCGTGCGGTCGGTACTAACCGCAATGCAGCGACGTATGCCGGTATAAATGTAGGCGCCAGAATTATTCAGTCCATGATGCTGTCGGGAGTTCTCGCAGGTATGGCGGGCGTCACATATTATCTCGGCTACACGAATACGATCATTCCGAAGACGCTTGCAGGTATGGGATACGATGCGATCGCGACAGCCCTTTTGGGCAACAACACGCCGCTCGGAGCGATATTTGCATCACTCCTTATTACGATTTTCCAGAACGGCAGTAACTATATGTCTTCCATGTTGGGCGTTGCCAAGGAAATAGCATCTGTTATCACAGGGATTCTGCTTCTTTTCTCGGCGTGCAGCGGTTTCTTCCGATACCTTGCAGAGAACAGGCTGAATAAAATAGAGGACGAAAAGCACGCCCTTGAAAAGGCAACGGTGAAAGGGGGTGCCGGTAAATGAGTTACATTAATAATATGATCACCAACGGTCTGGCATTCGGCATTCCTTTGTTCATAATGGCTGTAGGCGGCATTTTTTCCGAAAAGAGCGGTATCACGAATCTTGCTGTAGAGGGTTTTCAGGGATTCGGAGCGTTTATCGGGGCGGTTATCGCCACTATGCTCGGAATATATACGGGGATGAGCGCACAGGCTATTATCTATATAGCTATCATTTCCGCTTTTATCGGCGGTGCGCTCTATGCGGTATTGCATGCATTGCTCTGCATCAAGTTCAGAGCGGATCAGGTCATCAGCGGCGTTGTTATTAACATTTTGGGACTGGCCCTGACGACATTCCTGACGACTTCCATTAATACGGCACTCTACGGGAACGCATCGAATAAGTTCACGCTGGGAGTCTCTTTGAGATTTTCCGTCCCCGTTATTTCGAAGATTCCGATCATAGGAGCGGTCTTCAAGAATATCTATCCGTTCGAAGTTTTAATCCTTGTGATTGCGTTCTATTGCTGGTATCTGATGTATAAGACTAAGTTCGGTATGCGCCTCAGAGCCTGCGGTGAGAATCCTCAGGCGGTCGATGCGGCAGGCGGGGATGTTGAGAAGACACGATTTATCTCCGTCATGATTTCGGGCGGGTTATCCGGTATAGGCGGTATGTGTTTTGCTTACTCAGTTCTTTCACAGTACTCTCCGAGTATTTATCTCGGATACGGTTATCTTGCGATTGCTGCAATGATTTTCGGAAACTGGAATATTATTCCGACATTCATAGTATGCATATTCTTCGGACTTGCAAGGGCGGGAGGACAGCAGCTCTGTCTCGCGATGGGGCTTGCATCGGTATACACGGATCTCTTTAACATGATACCTTATATCCTTACACTGCTTCTTCTGATGTTCTTCTCCAAGAGAAATCATCCGCCGAAGGCGGCCGGCGAGGTTTATGATAAGGGGAAGAGATAAAAGCTTCCCGCGAAGAGCAGATGTGCGCAGTGGAAGGCGCTCCGGCGCCGCGCGTCGTTTCAAGAACGCCGGGGTGTTCTTGAAGCGGGAATTATTAGTTAGTTACTTTTCCGTGAAAGTATGTTAATATGGTACTTATCTGAATCAAGAACGCCTCGGCGTTCTTGTCGCGCCGCGCATGGTGCGAAGCACCTTCCTTAATGCGCGGCTGCGATCCGCCGGAGGCTTTTAATCTCTGACGCGGGTTTGTATCCCATGTCAGAGACAAGTTTCATTTTGCGCATTCATCTCACGACTTAAGTCACGAGAATTCTGCGTCAGAGATTAAATACAAAACGGAGGTACCAAATGCAGTACATCTTTCTGATAGGGATCACAGCCGCAGTCCTCGGCATGACAGCCGGTATGCTGCTCCTTACCTATGCGCTCCTGGTTCCGAAGCCAAAGGTGACCGTGCGTGTCTGTGCCATGATCCTTCTTGGGAGCCTGTTCCTCGCGATAGCCTGTGTGACGGCGCTTCTTGCGATTTACGGCAGTTAAACGACAATACATCGACTTCTCGGGCATATCTGTCTTGCAAGAGGGGTTACAACCGGTAAAATTTGTGTTAAAATAGGTGCAATTTTGCAAAACGTGAAATTGCACCTTTTTGTTTGCGCATAATCCGCTATAGGTTTATTCTTCATCGCGCAATACTCGTGACTTCAGCCGTGAGATGTGCGCGCAAGGTGACATTTGTCTTCATCGTGAGTACAGCCGATACTTCATGTGGGAAGTTAAAGGAATATACTTTTTCTGTTCACAGAGATTATAAACAGAAAGCTGGTTTTCTATGCCTATTCTATTTTTTGTTCTTTGGATAATCATCAATGGCAGAATAACACTTGAAATAGCCGTATTCGGAGTGTTAGTCTCGGCGGCAGTCTACGCTTTTCTGGTCAGGGTCATGGCCTATAAGCCGGAGACAGAACTTTGGATCTGCCGCAATATTCCCGTTTTTCTCCTGTATGTTATAAATCTGATAATCGAGATCGTGAAAGCCTCCGCTTCGGTAATAAAAGTAGCGCTCTCACGGGATGCCGTGACGGACCCCGTCGTTGTGGAGTTCGATTCGGAATTCACGGATGATTTCCGCAACGTACTTCTCGCAAACTCTATAACATTGACGCCCGGGACAATTACGGTGACTCAGACCGGTAATCATTTTGTGATCCACGCATTATGCCGTGAGTTCGCGGATGGCATTGAGGAAAGTTCTTTTGTCAGGCTCCTCAGAAGATTCAGGTAAACAGGCCTTATGATGTACGGAGGATAATATGATGTTGGAAGCAGCATACAATCTGCTGTATGAAGCAGCGCTGATTTTTCTTGCGGTTCTTATCGGTGCAATGCTGATCCGCTCGATCATGGGACCGGCTGTTACAGACCGCGTTCTTGCCATTAATATGATAGGCACCATGGTCATCGCGAGCATAGCGATTCTGTCAATGTATATTGATGAAAATTATCTGCTTGACGTCGGACTTATATACACAATGATCAGTTTTGTTTCCGTCCTGGTCCTTGCCAGTGTCTATATTCCGTCAAATATCAGGCACCCGGAGGCAGATGATGCTGCGAATGCAGATATTCCGAAAGGCAAGAGGAACGAAAAAAACGGAAATCGAAGAAAAAAGAGGAGGACGCGCATATGATCGGGTGGATTCGTTTCGGAATCACTGCAGTCCTGCTTATGAGCGGTCTCGTTTCATTTGCAGCGGCAGTGATCGGCAATTACCGCTTCGGATATATCCTGAACCGGGTACACGCCGGCGGTATCGGGGATACACAGGGACTTTTATTTGTTGTGCTCGCTCTGATCGTCAGCTGCGATTCGGCACTGGATATTTGCAAGCTTGCACTTCTTGTGGTATTTATGTGGAACACATCCCCGGTCTCATCTCACTTTCTGAGTCAGATAGCCTATTTTACCGATAAGGAACTGTGGAATCATGTAGACAGGCTGAAGGTCCGCAGTAATCCGGAGAATGGGAAGAACGATTTGTGAGGTTCCGGAGGGAGAATGTGACAATGCAGATTGTGGAAATTTTAAAAATAATACTCCTGATTATTCTGATCGGATGCGCGATTGCCGTTAATCTGACGCCTTCGCTGCTGCAGGCGGTCGTAATATTTATGTCCTACAGCTCGATTATGTGTATTCTGTGGATCCTTATGGAGTCGCCGGATCTTGCTATCACCGAAGCGGCGGTCGGAGCAGGCGTATCAAGCATTTTGTTCCTTGTGACTCTGAAGAAGATTAAAAGAGAAGACAGTACCGAGCCGGGTGAGACGGAGGATGATGTATGAATGAGAAATTTCGCAAGTGGCTCGACGGGGAGACTGACATCCTTCGGGATATTACCCGAACGACCCATGAGCATGACATGGATCGCGATGAGCTCAAAAAACAGAAGAAAGAGATTTCCGAACTTATCGGTCTGAGGGAAGATACGCAGAGTATCATATCTGCCGAACAGAAATGGTTCCGGATTTTTTTTAATATTTCCGCTGTGGTGAGCTGCGTTCTCCTGATTACGGTCCTTCTGTACTGTGTTGCCAATCTTCCGAGATTCGGTCAGGAGAATGTGAGAGCGACTGTCGTCGCACAGAGATATATTGAAAAAGGACTCGAGGAGACCGGCGCGGTCAATATTGTGTCCGGAATGATTCTGGACTACCGCGCATTCGACACGCTGGGGGAGTCGCATGTTCTTTTCACGGCTCTGGTATGTGTCATGGTACTTCTTCGTAAAGACTGGAAGAATATGAACTCGAAGTTCGAGGATTACAGCAGTATCCGCTCAGATCGTTATTTTGCCACTGAGAATGATGCTATTCTGCAGAAAATCGGTCTGATACTGGTGCCATGCATTTTCGTGTTCGGTTTTTATGTGCTGCTGAACGGACAGAATTCACCCGGAGGCGGATTTTCCGGGGGAGCGATTCTTGGGGCGGCTATGATCATTTTTACGGCTTCATTCGGTTTTGACCGGGTCGACAGGTTCTTCACTTTGAAATTATCGGGTTATGTGACGTTCGCTGCCCTGTCATTTTACAGCTTTGCCAAGGGGTATGTTTTCTTTACCGGCGCGAACGGGATAGATAATCATATTCCCAAGGGAACACCGGGAGCGATTCTTTCGGGCGGTCTTATTCTACCGCTTGATATCGCAGTAGGCCTGGTGGTCGCGTGTACGATGTTCGGATTTTTCAGTTTGTTCCGCCGGGGTTCAATTGGCGGAGTATAGATAGGATTTAAAAATGCTCGAAACGTTATTGATCAATTATGAGGAAGCTGCGGCAATCATCCTCTTCGGAATAGGTCTAACCATGATGCTGTTCCATCGCAATCTTATTAAGAAATTAATAGGAATGAATATCATGGATACAGGTACTTTCCTGTTCCTCGCTTCTATGGGGTATATCTCCGGCAGAAAAGCGCCGATAATCACCGGCGGGGTCACGAATGTAGAAGCATATATCAACCCGGTGCCCGCAGGACTTGTCCTGACCGGCATTGTGGTCTCGGTTTCGGTCACGGCAGTTATGCTGTCTCTGACGATACGTCTTTACAGACGGTATCATACATTGAATCTCGACGATGTCTATATCCTGTCGAGACACCAGACGGAGGACAGATGAAGTGGATATTATAAGAAACTTCCCCCTGTTCACGATCGTGCTGAGTCTGTTCTCAGGCGTTCTGTGCACGATGCTGAAAGGGAAAACGGCAAAGTATTATACGTTGCTGTATGAGATTCTTCTGATTATTCTGACGGCGCTCGTTCTCCGGTATACCTATATCACGGGAGAAGCATTTACTTACACGATGGGTGAGTTCCCGGCACCCTGGGGCAATGAGATCCGTGCAGGTGTCCTGGAAGCGACCCTTGCGCTCGGCTTTCTGATCATCATTTTCTGCAGTGTCATGGCCGGATGGAAATTCCTTGTCGCGGATGTGGATGAAAGCAAGGTCAATCTTTTCTTTTCGCTCATAAATCTTCTGACCGCTGCCCTCATGGCCATGATATGGACAAATGACATTTTCACCGGCTACGTCTTTCTCGAAATCATGACGCTTACTTCCTGCGGACTCATAATTGTTCGGGAGATAGGGCGTACCACACTGGCGGCAGTGCGATATATGATTTTGAATCTGCTCGGGTCAGGACTGTTTCTTCTGGGAGTCGTCCTTTTATACGATATAACAGGACATCTTCTGATGGTGCCGATGCAGTACAATATTGCGGAAATAGCCAATTCCTACGGCAGTATGAAGTCTGTCACACTGGCTCTGGGAATTCTCACTATAGGTCTCTCCATAAAGAGCGGTCTGTTTCCCTTCCATTTCTGGATGCCGGATACATACGGCTGGTCGACGCCGACGTCAGCTTCGATTCTGTCTTCGATCGTCTCCAAGGCCTATATATTTCTGCTTTTTAAGATTTATTACAGATGTATCGGAATAGATGTGTTCGAGAGTCTGCCTATCCGGAAAATTCTGTTTGTTCTCGGTATCCTCGGTATGATTTTCGGATCGGTATCCGCAATAAGAAAGAAGAGTATTAACCGTATGGTCGCGTACTCATCTGCCGCTCAGATCGGTTATATCTATATGGGTATCGGTATCGGCGGCATGATGGGATATACGGCTGCCATGTTCCAGATACTGGCACATGCTGTTACAAAGTCGCTGCTCTTCCTGACAACGCCGCGTCTGGCAGAAGTTTCGGGTGACAGTCTTCTGTTCAGAAACCTTCAGGGCAGTGCGCACCGTGCCCGGGACGCAGGTGCCGCTTTTCTGGCCTGTTCCCTGTCTATGGTCGGTATACCTGTTTTTGCCGGGTTCTCCGCCAAGCTGCTGTTTGCCCTGGCCGCCGCTCAGTCCGACAATATGAAGATTCTGTTCTTTACTATGACGGCATTGGCGATCAGCTCAGTACTGAATGCATTATATTTTCTTCGAACAGTCATAAGAATATATTCTGAAGGGCGCGGAGGTGCGGATATATCCGCCCGCAGGCTTTATGAAGAGGAGCAGGGTATTCAGGGAACTTATCACGATATGGATTACGGTGATGAGGAAGAGGAAACTCTCCGCTCAAAGGCGGAATACAGAATATCCGTCCTGATACTCATAGCTATGAATCTGTACCTGGGACTTTTCGCCTGGTATACCGTGGATCTTATTCGCATGGGACTTGAAATGTTCTCATAAGAAAGGAGTCGACCATGATTCTTTTATTGACAATTCTCTTTCCGATTATATCGGGAATCATTATTTCCGCGATCGAAACGGAAGACCGTCAGAGACACAAGTATTATGTCGCTGCAATATTGGTTACAGACGTACTCGGCATTTTCTCGATTTTGACCGGCGGCAGTATTCGCCTCTTTGCATTTACGGATACGATCAGCGCATATTTTACGGCTGACGGGATCGGCAGATTTTTTATGATCGTCGTCATGCTGCTCTATACGGTAACGTGCTTCTATTCATTTGAATACATGAAAATGGAAGAACGCGAGAATGTGTTCTTTGCATTTTACTTTGTCTGTTACGGCGCCATGCTTTCCGTGTGCCTTGCCGGAAACCTGGTAACTCTTTATCTGTGCTTCGAGATGGCGACGCTCACATCGATGCCGCTTGTTCTCCATGAGCTGACGAAGGATGCGGTCTCTGCGGCATTGAAGTATCTGTTCTACTCGATCGGCGGTGCTCTCCTCGGTCTTCTGTCTGTATTTTTTGTCAGCTACTTTTCTGCAAATGCAGGCGCTTTCGCCCGGGGAGGCACTCTTGACATGGCACGCGTCTCCGGAAACGAAAAACTTCTTCTTGCCATGATATTCATAGGAATCATGGGCTTTGGGACAAAAGCCGGTATGTATCCGATGCACGGCTGGCTGCCTGCGGCTCATCCGATCGCACCTGCGCCTGCATCCGCGCTTCTGTCCGGTATTATTGCCAAGGCCGGCATTATCGCCATCATCCGTCTGGTGTATTTTTCGGCGGGCGCGGACTTTATCCGCGGAACCTGGGTACAGTACGCATGGATGACGCTCTGTATGCTGACAATTTTTATGGGATCGATGATGGCGTTTAAGGAGAAAGTTATGAAAAAACGGCTGGCTTTTTCCACTATAAGCCAGATTTCATATATTTCTCTCGGTCTCGCACTCCTTTCCCCGGAGGGCGCAGCCGGCGGATTGCTTCATGTTGCCGCTCACGCCACATCCAAAGGCTGTCTCTTCCTTGCCGCCGGCGTTTTTATTTACAAGCTCGGCAAGAGAAACGTCGGGGAACTTAAAGGAATCGGAAAACAGCTGCCGATCACCATGTGGTGTTTTCTTATTGTCTCGCTTTCTCTGGTAGGTATTCCGCCTACGGGGGGATTTGTCAGCAAATGGTATATCGCTCTGGCAGCTGTGGGTGACGGTATGGGACTGTACGCGATTCTTCCGCCCGTCATTCTTCTGATTTCGGCACTTCTCACCGCAGGATACCTCCTTCCGGTGGCAGTTGATGCGTTCTTTCCGGGTCATGAGCACGGCGAAGGGCATACGGGAAAGAATGAAGACGGAAATACCGCCGGCAGGCATGGCAAAGGGCAGCCGGCGTCTGCCGTCACCGAGTCGGCTCTCATGTATGTGCCGATGATTATTCTGTCGGCTGCAGCTTGTCTGGTGGGAATTTTCGGCTCGCAGATCGCAGATATAATGATTAAGTTCTTTTAATCTCTGACGTGAATTTCCGCGGCGTAAGTCCGTGATGACGCGAATGGCAGGCGTTGACGCCCGCGCGCGTCGCGGCAGGAACATCGCGGCGTTCCCGAACTAATTCCCGGGTGAACAGTTACTTAATAAAGTAAATACTTTACGAAAGATTAGGTGCAATAACGTGAGTCAGTATTTGATTTTGGTGCCGATCCTGATACCGCTCGTCGGAGGAGCCATGCTTTTCCCGGTACCGATTCGGGATGACCGTAAAAGAAATATTTACTGTGAAATTGTTTCCTGCACAGCGTCAGCGGCAGTATGGGCCGTACTTGCATACGGGACGAGGACTCCCGTCACGATATACAGTTTCATAGAAGGATTTGCCGTTAATTTTAAGGTGGACGGACCGGCCATGCTTTTTGCGGGAATGGTCTCTGTGATGTGGCCGCTTGTTCTTATGTATGCATTTGATTACATGGCACATTCTGTCAGAAAAAACGCTTTTTTTGCTTTTTATGTCATGACGTACGGAATTACGCTGGGGATTGCCTTTTCCGCTGATCTGGTCACCATGTATGTATTCTTCGAGATGCTGACGCTGGTCACTCTGCCTCTTGTCGCGCACTATCAGAATCATTCAAGTCTCTTTGCCGGCAGGAGATATGCGGCTTATTGTATCGGCGGCGCTTCACTGGCATTTGTCGCGGTTGTAATGGGAACTATGGGCGGAGGAGGAGAATTCCGGTATGGCGGAAGCCTCTCGGGTTTTTTCTCAGATGACCTCATGAGGATCATTTTCCTGTTCGGTTTCTTCGGATTCGGGACAAAGGCGGCTGTCTTTCCGCTGCATATGTGGCTCCCGCAGGCTTCTGTCGCACCGACGCCTGTCACTGCTCTTCTGCATGCGGTCGCAGTCGTCAATTCCGGCGTATTTGCCGTCATGAGACTTGCCTGGTACGTGTACGGACCGGAAATACTGATCGGAGAGACCGTGCAGACTATTTGCCTGATCACAGTGGAGTTCACGCTGATATTTGCCGCGGTGATGGCTCTGAAGGAGAGGCATTTCAAACGCAGGCTGGCATACTCCACGGTAAGCAACCTGTCCTACATGTTATACGGCATTATGCTGATGACGCCGCAGGGGCTGCTCGGAGGACTTGCGCATATGCTGTTCCACAGTGTGATCAAGATGTCCCTTTTCCTGTGTGCCGGCGCCTTTATGCATGTTACGGGAAATGAGTATATTTACGAGGTGAACGGAGTCGGGAGGCGAATGCCTCTGACGTTCACATTCTATACGATGGGAGCATTTTCACTCACGGGCATTCCGCTTTTCTGCGGATTTATATCCAAATGGAAACTCATCTGGGCAGGTATCAGTGCCATGACGCCTGCTTCGATCGCGGGCACTGTCTGCCTTATCGCATCTGCTTTCCTGTGTGCGATGTATACAATTAACGTCAGCATTCGAGCCTTTTTCCCGATGGAAGGGACCGACCGATACAGAAATATGCAAGGCCGAAAAGAAGCCGGTCCTCTTATGCTGGGTCCGATCGGATTCTTTGCTGCTCTAAATGTGGTTTTCGGTCTGTTTTCCGGACCGATCATCGCATTTCTCGAGAAAATCGCAATGGGGGTGATGTGATATGGTGATTGCCTTACTTGTATTTTTACCGATTTTCATCTCGCCTTTTGTCTACGTACTCGGGAAGAAAAACGGGGAACTGCGTGATAACGCGGTGATTATTTTCACCTTCTTTATACTGGCTTTGTCCGTAATACAGGTCATGACAGTAATCCCGGCTCTTGCCGGTGCGGAGAGCGGGAGCGGTGCTTTGCTGCCTCACCTGACCGTGCCGGGAATATTTGTCTGCGGTCTCAGCTTTACGGCAGACGGTTTCCGTGCGGTATACAGCGCCATCACGGCAATTATGTGGGCCGGAACAACGCTTTTTTCCAAAGAGTATTTTGCGCATGAACGGGAGGGACTTGACCGCTACTTTATGTTCGTCATCATGACACTCGGCGCAACGCAGGGCGTTATGCTTTCCGCGGATCTCATGACAAGTTTTATTTTCTTCGAGATTTTATCTCTCACGTCTTTCACATGGGTCATCCACGAGGAGACACAGGGAGCTATCCGGGCTGCTTATACATATCTGTTCATAGCTGTGATAGGCGGACTTGTCCTCTTTATGGGACTGCTCCTCGTCCGGGAGACCTGCGGCACGCTCACATTCAGCGAGCTTGCTGCCGCGGTGCGCACGGCGTCGGCGGACGCGGTGTCTGCCCGGCGGATTTATGCAGGCGCGATCTGCATTCTGATCGGCTTCGGGTGCAAGGCGGGTATGTTCCCGGTTCACGTGTGGCTGCCGAAAGCGCATCCTGTCGCACCGTCGCCCGGATCGGCCCTGCTTTCCGGAATTCTGACTAAGGTCGGCGTCTACGGCATAATTATGACTGCGACTCAGGCTCTGTTCGAAAGTCGGGAATACGGTCTTGTCATTTTTGCGATCGGACTTATCACAATGTTCCTCGGAGCGCTGCTCGCGCTGTTCTCAGTGAATCTTAAGAGAACCCTTGCGTGCTCATCCATGTCACAAATCGGGTTCATTATGACCGGCATCGGAATGGCGACATTTACGAACGCTCTCGGAGAGGCACACGGAGAGGAGGGAGTTACGCTTGCTCTGT
>CAMYVI010000063.1 GCA_947302185.1 uncultured Lachnospiraceae bacterium | reverse complement strand
TTCTCGTGACTTAAGTCGTGAGATGAATGCGCAAAATGAAACTTGTCTCTGACAATCAAAGTGTGAGGGTCTGACCATGAATACAAGAGAAAAAGTTATAGAAGCGCTTGAAAAAGAAAAGGGTGCATATGTTTCGGGGGAGATGCTCGCCAAAACGTGTAATGTGTCCAGAAACGCCATATGGAAGAGTATTAATGAGCTGCGTAAAATCGGCTATCCGATTAAATCCGTTAATAACAGAGGCTATATGTTAGATGAACACAGTGACATTATCTCGAAAGCAGGTATCTGCATGTATCTGGAGAGGCTTCTGCAGGAAGAGTCGGCGCTTTTATCCGAGAATGACCCGGACGCAGAGCATTTAACGCGGGCTGCAGACCGGAGCGCGGATAGTTCTGTAAGCAATCCTTTCTCTGCAAAAATCTTTGTTTACGAAGAACTTGACTCTACCAATAACGAAGCAAGGAGAGCGCTTCTCTTTTATAACGGCCGTATGCTTCACGGAACGGTATTCGTAGCCAAGCAGCAGACGTCGGGAAGAGGGCACCATAGCAGCAGCTTCTCTTCACCGGCAGGCGGAATATACCTGAGCATACTGCTGGAGCCGGAGAAAGTTCGGGTGAAGGATGTTTCGGTCACGGAGATGATAGCAAACGCCGTCAAATCCATTCTGGAGCGTCATTACCATGTGGCGGCAGTCAAAGAAAAAGACAGTTCCATCTTTGTTGAGGGGAAGAAAGTATGCGGTATCCTGACAGAAGGCGTCTCTGACCTGGAAACCGGTATCTACAGCAACTATATTGTAGGAATCGGTATCAGAGACCGGGAACTGCAGGTTCTCGGCGGAGTTTCTCCTCAAAGGAACGAGATCATAGCAGAAATCATAAAGGCACTCTGCTGAACGGGCAGAGTGCCTTGTTTCATGCTTTTATTTTTTCTATAAAAGTATGTTTGCCGTTTATCGATTCAAATACCCTTATCTCACAGTTATGCGGCTTTGGCCTCCAAACGATGCCGTTCTTTTTGTCCATCATATATCCGGTCAGCGCGCGCATGATACCGCCGTGGCAGGAGATGAGTACGTTTTCATATTCTTTCTGCTCTATTTCGCGGAGGAATTCCGAGCTGCGTTTTCTGAGAGACGCTATCGTCTCTACCGTGTCGGGTGCCGGAAAGATTTCCGGAAGAGCCCAGTACAGTGTCATTCGGGGACCGAGCATATAATATTTTCTCTGTTCGTATTTTCCGAAATCCGCTTCAATGATACGGGGGTCGACAATGACTTCCCGAGGGTCGACTCCTCCAATGATGGAACCGGTCTTGATCGCCCGGTCAAGCGGGCTTGCATAAACTGCATCGAAGTGAATATCTCCGATGAGTTTACGGGTATTTTCGGCCTGCATGATTCCTGTCTCGTTCAGCGGCTCATCTGTGAGTCCCTGCATGAGTTTTGCCTTGTTAAGACGGGTCTGGCCGTGTCTTGTGATCCATATTTTCATGGGACACCTCCGTAATATAATACTTATTCTTTATCGCGCAATACTCGTTGCTTTATCAAAAAGTCTTTCCCTGAGCCAGTTTTCCAACTCATTCATTCCTTCCCCTGTCTTTGCGGAGACCGGAAAGACCTTAAGAAGAGGATTCAGGTCGAGGGCTCTGCGTATGCATTTTTCTGTGTCGAACGTAAAATACGGGAGGGCGTCTGTCTTCGTAATGACCAGTACATCGCTTTTTTCGAACATGAGCGGGTACTTGAGAGGCTTATCATCTCCCTCCGGAACAGAGAGGATCATCATATTGATATGGGCGCCGGTGTCATACTCTGCCGGACAGATCAGGTTTCCGACATTCTCAAGAAAAGCCAGTCGTATTCCGGTAAGGTCCATGCCGAGCAGGCCGCGCCGTGTCATTCCCGCATCCATGTGGCACATGCCGTCTGTGTGGACCTGAACGGCCACTGCCCCAAGAGATTCGATCCGTTCGGCGTCAACAGCAGAGTCGATATCTGCCTCGCAGACGGCTATCGGCACTTCATCATTCATGTCCCGGATGAGACGGGAGATGAGCGTGGTCTTTCCGGAACCGGGAGAACTCATGAGATTTATGAGGCAGATACCGCGGTTCCTCAGTTCAGCGCGGAGTTCCTCCGCATCGCGGTCATTGGATTCGGTGACGCTTTTGTTCAATTCTATAATTCTCATTTGCAGATGTCCTTCTTAATATACATTTCTTATATACAACGCTTCAGATCTTTTACCTGACAGGTAAATAGCACCAATCAAGATGAGACTGATAAATACTTCATGCGCGAAGTTTAATCTCTGACGCAGAATTCTCGTGACTTAAGTCGTGAGATGAATGCGCAAAATGAAACTTGTCTCTGACATGGGATACAAACCCGCGTCAGAGATTAAAAGCCTCCGGCGGATCGCAGCCGCGCATTAAGGAAGGTGCTTCGCACCATGCGCGGCGCGGCAAGAACGCCGAGGCGTTCTTGATAAGACTGCTTGCTGATGCCCTGCAGGAAAATCAGTTCCCGATTTTGTTCTTAAGATAGCGGATCCATTCCTCAAATCCCTCACCTGTCAGAGAACTGACCTCAATAATCTCACAGTCCGGATTCAGTTTTCTGACCCGGCTTCTGAGTGCGTCGGTATCAAAATCGAAAATAGCTTTCGTGTCAATTTTATTGACCAGAAGTACATCGCTGACCGTGAACATGAGCGGGTATTTGAGCGGTTTGTCATCACCTTCCGGAACACTGAGAATCATGGCGGAACAGGACGCGCCAACGTCGAATTCTGCCGGGCAAACCATATTTCCGATATTTTCAAGGAAGATGACGTCAAGATCATCCGTTCCGAGTGCCGTAAGTCCCTGCAAGGTCATTTCGGCATCCATGTGGCACGAGCCGCCGTTGTGAACCTGAATGACTCTGACTCCGGTTTCATGAACGGTCTCTGCATCTACTGTCGAATCGACATCCGCTTCTATCACGCCGATGCGATACCGTTCTTTCAGTTCATTTACGGTGCGGACCAGAGTGGTCGTTTTGCCTGCTCCGGGTGAGGCCATCAGGTTCACGAAGAATACTCCTTTTTTCTTAAGGGTTCGGCGAATTTCTTCGGCTGCGATATCGTTGTCTGCGATTACACCTGCTTTTGTTTCTAAAATACTAAAAGATTGATTTTTCATAATAAAGTCCTTATGGCAGATTTTTCAACGGTTAGAATAGTCAGTATTCTTTATGGAAGTATCTGTTCTTTTACCATTATAATTCCGTGCCGTGCGTTAGCCAAGAATTGCTTTTTTTCTTTCGGTATGTCAAAATAAAAGTGTTCGGCTTTTACAGAAGCGAAGGATTCCGAACTTTTAAATTAAGAAAATCTCGAAAAAACTTCGTATTTCCAGGGGGAAGAAAGAATGGATTTTTTCAGTGTACTGGGATTATTTGGCGGACTTGCAATGTTCCTCTACGGTATGAGACTTATGGGGGATGCTCTGAAAGAGAGCTCTTCCGGCACATTGAAAGTTGCGATCGAGCATGTGACGGATAATCCTGTAAAGGCATTTTTACTGGGAGCGGCAATCACGGCAGTCATTCAGTCATCGACCGCCACGATCGTAATTACTTCGGGTCTGGTCGGAGCCGGTATTCTCTCACTTCATCAGTCTCTCGGAATTATCGTCGGAGCAAATGTCGGAACCACCGTAACCGGACAGATCATACGTCTTCTTGATGTGGATGCTTCAGCCGGCTCGATACTCCGGCTTTTTCAGCCTTCGACCCTCGCACCGATAGCCCTTATTATCGGAATAATCCTGATTATGGGGTTCGGGAACCGCAAGAATTATCATTCGATAGGCAATATCGCCATGGGGTTCGGTATCCTGTTTTCCGGTCTCCTGAGCATGACCAACGCCGTCAAGTCTATCCAGGAATCCGGTCTTATAGAATCATTCTTCAGAGGCCTCGGAGATAATATGCTCATCGGGTACGCTACCGGTGCAGGTATCGCCTTCATGCTGCAGAGCTCATCCGCAACGATCGGAATTCTGCAGGCTTTTTCGACATCCGGTCTGCTCGTATGGAAAGCGGTCTATCCTGTTATCGTAGGCGTTTATCTGGGCGACTGTGTGACTACTGCAATTGTCTGTTCAATAGGAGCTGAGAAGGACGCTCAGAGAGTCGGTGTGGTGAATATTCTCTTTAACATCGGGAAAACAGTACTGGTGCTGGCCGGATGCGGTGCGCTCCACCGTCTCGGATTGATCGACGATCTCTGGGAAACGACCGTGAATTCAAGTATCATTGCCAACACCAACACCGTCTTCAATCTGGTATGCGCGGCGGTGATGCTTCCGGTACTCAGTATATTTGAAAAAGCCAGCTTCAGGATCATCAGAGATACAGACGTCAGCACGGATCCTTTCAAAGATAAGCTGGATGCTCTCAGCCCTACATTCTTCTCCACGCCCGCTCTTGCGCTGAACAGCTGCTATGAGGCTCTTCTTGCACTTTACCGGCTCACCAGAGGCAGTATTAAAAATGCGATACCTCTCATGGAGAAGTTCGATCAGGATCAATGTGATCTGATCTTGAAAGACGAGAAGGATGCAGACAGGCTTACGGACAATATCAGCAGATATATCGTACAGCTCATGCCGTATCTCTCCGAAGAATATCATCTTGCGATCATTAATCAGTATTATAAGACGACCGTTGAATTTGAGCATCTCGGAGACTTCGCCGAGGATATTGCGCTGAATGCCGAGAGCCTGCACTCGGAGGGCGTCGTCTTTTCGGGACAGGCAATGAGAGAGCTCGGAGTGATGGAGAACCTGATCGGCGAGCTGCTGGATGTGACCGAGGAGGCATTTGCACGAAGAAATGTAGATATGGCTTACAGGATCGAAGCCCTGGTGCAGACCGCGGAAGAGATGATCGAAAAACTTAAAAACAATCATCTGAAAAGACTTGCCGCGTCTATCTGTAATTCAGCTGCCGACGTGAATTTTGTCAATTTGATGACGCAATACGGAAGAATAGCGGATTCCTGCTCAAACATCGGAGCGGCTATCGTTATCAGAACGCAGCCTGAGCTTGCGGATAAAGAGCACATTTATTATCATAATCTCCGCAAAGGCAGCGATGAACAGTTCAACGCCCTGTTCGAGGAGGTAAGGAGCGGATATGAGAAGGCCTTGAGTGAGGTGATATAAGCGGGATCAAACCGGTTCCTGTAAATAACTGCCGCATCAGGTGAAATGAAGTATGATACGGCTGCATATACGGCAGCCGCAATCAGTTTCATAGACCCTGAGGCGGCAGTTTTTATTTCATTTTATTTTATTTTATTCCGATTCAGAACAGACTCCCGATTGAAAGGAACAGCGGAGCAAATACCAGTGAGACTACCGTCATGAGCTTGATCAGGATGTTTATAGAAGGTCCCGATGTATCTTTGAACGGATCGCCGACTGTGTCTCCGACGACAGCCGCATGGTGCGCTTCCGATCCCTTGCCGCCGTAGTTGCCGCCTTCAATGTATTTTTTCGCGTTGTCCCACGCTCCGCCTGAGTTGGACATGAAGATCGCGAGCAGAACGCCGGTGACAAGTGCTCCTGCCAGAAGTCCGCCGAGTGCCTCCGTTCCGAGCAGAAGTCCGATGAGGATAGGTGCCGCGGCAGCTATGATTCCGGGGATGATCATTTCTCGAAGGGCTGCAATCGTGGAGATACCGACACAGGTCTTGTAATCCGGACGGCTGGTCCCCTTCAGGATACCCGGATCTTCACGGAACTGGCGGCGTACCTCTTCGATCATGCTGTAAGCCGCCTTGGAGACAGATTCCATTGTAATAGCGGAGAAGAGGAATGTCAGCATGCCTCCGATGAACAGACCGACGATTACTTTAGGCGTCATGATATCGATAGAATCAAGAGATACCGCCTGTGCATAGGAGACGAAAAGAGCAAGTGCCGTGAGTGCCGCGGATCCGATGGCAAAGCCTTTGCCGATGGCAGCAGTCGTGTTTCCGACTGAGTCCAGTTTATCCGTGATATTACGGACGCTCTCATCAAGCCCTGACATTTCCGCAATGCCGCCCGCATTGTCTGCAATCGGTCCGTAAGCGTCTACGGCAATCGTGCTGCCTGTCGTGGCCAGCATGCCGACTGCCGCAAGAGCGATACCGTAGAGACCGGCAATCAGGAAAGCGCCCATGATACCGATACAGATACATACGATTGGTATAACTGTCGATTTCATGCCGACTGCGAGGCCGGAGATGATATTTGTACCGGAGCCGGTCTGAGACTGCTCTGCGATCTTCCTGACTGACCCGTACCGGTCGGATGTGAACATTTCTGTCGCCTGCCCGATGACAAACCCGACAGCGAGGCCGAAAATGACCGCCAGTGCGGGTTTCACGGAACCGAGTATCATGTTGCTGATTACAAGGGAGCATACGATGGTTATGATGTAAGCGACATAACTTCCGCGGTTGAGGGCAGCCTGCGGATTTCCGTTTTCATCGCCTCTTACAAAGAAAGTTCCGATCATGGACGCGACGATTCCGACTCCCGCGAGCAGAAGAGGGTAAAGGGCTCCCGCTCTGTCAAAGGAAAGAATTCCGAGCGTGATGGCTGATACGACAGCTCCTACGTAAGACTCGAAGAGGTCTGCGCCCATACCGGCGACATCGCCTACATTGTCACCGACGTTATCCGCGATGACTGCGGGGTTTCTGGGATCGTCTTCAGGGATATTGTTTTCAACTTTACCTACGAGGTCGGCTCCTACATCAGCCGCTTTTGTGTAGATACCGCCGCCGACACGGGCAAATAGCGCTACGGAGGATGCACCCAGGCTGTAGCCGAAGAGTACGTCCGCGCTTCCGGTAATCAGATAAATGATGCTGACGCCGAGCAGACCGAGTCCGACGACGGAGAAGCCCATGACGGCGCCGCCGTGATAAGCTACTGTCAGAGCTTTGGACATTCCGGAGGTGCGGGCGGCGTTGGCGGTGCGGACATTTGCATCCGTTGCGATGCGCATTCCGAAGAAGCCGGCCAGAGTCGAGAAGACTGCACCGATAATAAAACATACGGCAGTGATCCAGTTACCGATACCGAAGCCGATGACGACGAACAGTACTGCGGCAAATATGACGAGTACCTTGTACTCTGAAAAGAGGAAAGCATTGGCACCTTCCCGGATCGCACCGGAAATCTCTTTCATGCGGTCGGTTCCTTCGTCCTCTTTCTTTACCGAGAACGCCAGATAGACTGCAAATAATAGTGCACACGCTGCTAATACGGGTATTATGTATAACATAGACTTCACCTCCGGCTAATTGACAGAAAATACGCTCTGAGTTATCAGAGAAAACTTAGAGTATATCCTGCCGGTACTTATTTTATTGCCTATAATTGTAGGACGAAATGCTGAAAATTGCAACAATTTGACTGAAATGTGCAAACTAAATCAGTTTTCCCGTATATCCACAAGCCTTGTCTCATCAATCGCGGCCTCGCCGAATGTCGCCATCCCGTCTGCCATGGCCAGAGCTGCATCTATGAGATGAAAGGCCAGCGGGCATCCGCTTCCCTCACCGAGCCTCATGTCCATGGCGAGCATGGGTTCGATGCCGAGTTCTTTCATGGCATACGCAAATCCCGGTTCTTTTGAGTAATGAGACGGAATCATGTAATCGACTGTCAGCGGGCAGAGACGGTAAGCCGCCAATGCAGCGACGGATGAGATAAAACCGTCAATCACCACAGGGATCCGACAGCAGGCGGCGCCTAGGTAGACACCGGTCAGGCCGGCAATATCAAAGCCTCCTACTTTAGACAGGACGTCAATCGGGTCATTTGAATCCGGGGCATTGACGGCTATCGCCCGCGCAGCCACATTTTTTTTATTTTCATAGGCTTCATCTGTCAGCCCGGCTCCTTTACCGACTGCCTTATCCGCGCTGAGCCCGGTCAGTCCCATCAGAACGCAGGCACTGGATGTCGTATTTCCCATGCCGAGTTCACCTGTCCCGATGAGCTGATATCCGTCTGCATGCAGGGACTCAACGATTTCGATACCTGTTTCGACAGCACGGATACACATCTGCCTGGTCATTGCGGGTCCTTTCGTGAAGTTCATAGTACCCCCGGCAATTTTGCGGTCAATTAAGCAGGGAAGTTTCTCGTCCGTATCAATTCCGATGTCAATAAGGTGATAATCGGAACCTGCTTCCTTTGCGAGTACGGTCATACCGCTTTTTCCGTCAGCCATCGCACGTGCCATGAGGACAGTGACTTCCTTCGGAGCTGACGCGACATTTTCCTCATATACTCCGTTATCGGCACACATCACAACGATGGTCCGTTTTTTTAGGTTGTTACCTCTCGTCTTCCCTGTGATACCGGCGATCCGGACCGCAAGGGACTCAAGCTTGCCGAGACTGCCCATCGGTTTGATGAGCCCGTCTATATATGACGATGCCTTTTGCCGGGCAATTGCGTCGGCAGGACGGATTCCCGAGATTACCTGTTCATATCTGTTCATACAAAGTCTCTCCTTAAGGTGCTCATTCTTCATCATTTGCTTTTGACCGGTGCCGGTCACTTCGACGGCCGGCAGCGGAGGCATACGTTAATTATAGCACAGAAGGAACTTAGCAGACTTTCGGCATGGTAATCATGTTATAATTATGATGATAAAGACGATTACGGTAACGGAAACAGCCGGCTCGGACGGCGGCATGAACAGATCGGCTTTTTCATCTGCAGTAAACGAAATGATGAAAAGGCTCGGAAAAGGAGTAAAAATGTATCGATTACTCGGACTTGACATGGACGGCACAGTTTTGAACAGCCGTAAGGAAATCTCTCCCGCTACGATGGAAGCCATAAACAGCCTTATAGAAAAAGGTATTGCGGTATCGCTCTGTACAGGAAGGGGAGTTGCGGAATTAAAAGACTATGCCGCCGAATTCGCAGGTATTCCGTACGGGATTCTGAATAGCGGCGGCTGTGTCTATGACTTCAGAGAGCGTAAACCGGTCTATCTGAAGCTTCTGGATGATGAAGTCGTTCTGGAGTGTCTGAGAGCGGCCCGTGAAGTACGCGCCATGCCCTATCTGCTCACGAATGACTCATCGGTAGCTCAGGCAGAAGATATGCGGGATGTATCGGTCTTTCATATGGGAATCTATCAGGCGATGTATGACCGGGTCGTAACTGTGGTCCCGGATGTGGAAGAGTATGTCAGGGAACATCCGGGGCAGAGCCTGAAACTCTGTATTTATCACAGAGATGCAGCTGCGCGTGAAATGACGCGGACGGCGATTACACATCTCGGTATGACACTTGCTGACGCGGAGACTACTTCTCTGGAGGTCTCGCCTCCCGGTATCACGAAGGCGCGGGGTCTTCAGATCCTTTGTGATTATTTAGGTATTCCGACAGATGAGACCGTGGCGGTCGGGGATGCGGATAATGATCTGGATATGCTTCGGGCAGCCGGTCTTGCCGTGGCGATGGGCAATGCAAATCAGCATGTGAAAGAAGTGTGTGACGTGGTCGTCGCGGACAATGACCATGACGGAATAGTGGAAGTAATAAACAGGTTCTTTTGACAGGAACCTGTTTACCGTTCTTCCTGATAAAAATGAGAAAATGTATGCAGGTATCTACTCACGGTTCTTCAGAACTTCCTGTATGCTTACCGCGTCGATCTTCCGATTCAGGAAGAAGCTGACAATCAGATATATTGCGATGATCGCAAAGTAGATCCCAACGTATACGAGCGGCGTCATCCGAAGATCCATGGCACATGTCACGTTGGAAATAAAGTACGGATACAGTGCGTCTATAATCATCTTGGACACCGGCACCACGATCAGAGTTCCGATTGCCACTATGTAGAAGTTTCCGTTCAGATAGAGCTTCCGAATCTCCGATCTTCTGTAACCGAATATTTTCAGGAGGGATATATCGTAGGATGAATTATCGACCATGACGCCCAGCATCAAATACATAACAATGATGAAAATGACCGCAGACAGACCGATCATAATGTAAATCATGGAGTACATGAGCTTTACAAATACGCCCGCTGAAGCAATGACCTTTTCCCTGTCGAGAGTCGAGTAGAGTCTTCCGGTCGGTATATCGAGAGCTCTGTCTGCAAATACGACATTATAGTAGTCTTTGTCGAATCCGAACATGTCTCGCATTGTCTCAAGGTCCATAAACATGAGGAAACCCGGGGAATATTGTGTTATGCCGCTTACACGAAATGCATAGAGCTGATCATTTTCCCGATCCTCCAGAACGATTTCTTCACCGACGGTAAATCCGAATTTCTGAGCCATTGCAGAGCTGATCATAACATTTTCTCTGCTCTTGCTGAGTGTGAGATCAAAATAGGGTGTGTCATCATCAATACCCAGAAGCGTTATGTCGAATTCATAGCCGAACGATTCCCGGGACAGAGTGACCGCGCAGGCAGGCTCGCCGCCTTCCGGAACGTTCTGTTCGGGATATTTGTAAGTGTACATATAGGCAAATCTCGTATCGGTCACATTGTCTTCCTTGACATGGCTGCACATGACCCAGCAGTCTATGCCTATGAAAATCAGAAGCAGGGAGACCATAAGACCTGCCAGAACGGTAACGGCGCTGCGTTTTTCACGGAGCATCTGACGGATTCGGAAACGGGTGACAAATCCGAATTTATCGAGTTTGACGGCATGTACCCGTCCGCGCTTCTTTTCGTGTTTCAGGAGCGACAGTACAGGTCTTGAAAGCTTATTCCGAATGACCAGATAATTGACGATGAGAGAGATGACCGGCGGCGTAACCGTACCGTAAACGATGATATAAGGAAATATCCGGACTGCGAGCCGGGGCACGGAAAAATAGAGATAAGTATCCGTCATCTGATAATTGCACCCGATCGGAC
>CAMYVI010000062.1 GCA_947302185.1 uncultured Lachnospiraceae bacterium | reverse complement strand
TCGTGATAACGTCCATTCCGTAGATATCACGGAATTCCTGCTCTTCTGTGAGAGCTGTACCGGTCATACCGCACTTTTTATCGAACTTGTTGAAGAAGTTCTGGAACGTAATTGTAGCCAGAGTTCTCGACTCCTGCTTTACCTTGACCTTTTCCTTGGCCTCGATCGCCTGATGCAGACCGTCGGAATAACGGCGGCCGGGCATAATACGGCCGGTAAAGTCATCGACAATAAGAACCTGGTCGTCTTTAACAACATAATCCTGATCTCTGTGCATCAGGTAGTTGGCGCGAAGCGCAAGGTCGACATTGTGCTGTATTTCCAGATTCTCCGCATCGGAAAGGTTCTCGATGTGGAAGAACTGCTCGACCTTCCTGACACCGTCTTCCGTGAGCGTAACAAGCTTATCCTTCTCGTTGACTACAAAATCGCCGGTCTCGGTGATCTCTTCGCCCATAATGGCGGCCATCTTGGTCATCTCTCCGGACGCTTCGCCTCTTATGAGCTGGCGGGCAAGCATGTCACAGACCTCATAGATTTTGGTGGACTTGCCGCTCTGACCGGAAATGATCAGAGGAGTACGCGCCTCGTCGATAAGGACCGAGTCGACCTCATCGATGATTGCATAATGCAGCCCCCGCTGCACAAGCTGCTCTTTGTAAATTACCATATTGTCACGAAGGTAATCAAAACCGAGCTCGTTGTTGGTAATATACGTGATGTCACAGTTGTACATCTCACGGCGTTCGTCCGGCTTCATGGGCTGGAGAACGCATCCGCATGTAAGACCCAGGAAACGGTGTACTTCACCCATCCATTCGGCGTCACGCTTAGCAAGGTAATCGTTGACCGTAACTACACATACGCCCTTTTCTTCCAGTGCATTAAGGTATGCGGGAAGCGTACATACAAGAGTTTTTCCTTCGCCGGTCCTCATCTCGGCGATACGTCCCTGATGAAGGATAACGCCGCCGATCAGCTGTACATGGAAGTGCTCCATTCCAAGGACTCGCTTAGCCGCTTCGCGGACAACAGCGTAAGCCTCGGGAAGAATGTCATCCAGTGTTTCGCCGTTTGCCAGACGGCTTTTAAACTCAGGCGTCTTGGCTTTTAGCTCTTCATCCGAAAGAGCCTGCATAGCCGGTCTGAGAGCCTCGATCTTATTCACGATCGGCATGATGCGTTTCACTTCACGGTCACTGTGTGTGCCAAATAATTTTTCAAATAATCCCATTTATAGTCTCCTTTTATGCGTAAAGTCAGATCAGATATAATTGACCCGAACTTCCACGCTTCGCCGGCAGTTCCAAAGTAATCAAATTCCGCCTGAAGTATATAATAACACGCAAAAAAACGTAACACAATGAAATAAAGAATAAAAAGGACAGCTGCAAGCAGCTGTCCCTGTATCATCCTCCGTCAGGCACGTTTTATACATCCGGCTCGATCAGTCCGTACGTACCGCCCTTTCTCTTATATACAACGCTGGTCTCATCCGTCTCCGCATTGACGAACACGAAGAAATTATGTCCCAGGAGCTCCATCTGAACGCATGCGTCTTCCGGATACATCGGTTTGATTTCAAATCTCTTGACGCGGATGATCGGAAGCTCATCCTCCGCCTGATCATACTCTCTCTCAATAAAGGATTTCTGGAAACTTTCGACATTCTGGTGCTTGTCGATGATCTTCTTCTTGTACTTCTTCAGCTGACGTTCGATCACTTCCTCGACCAGGTCGATGGACACATACATGTCATTGCTTACCTGCTCCGAGCGGATAATGTTGCCCTTTACCGGGATCGTCACTTCTACTTTCTGCCTGTCTTTCTCGACGGACAGTGTGACGATGCACTTCGTGTCTGTTGTGAAGTACTTCTCAAGCTTTCCGAGCTTGTCCTCCACTGCATTGCGCAATCCTTCGCTGACTTCGAGATTTTTACCGCTGATTACAAACTTCATATAGTCACATCCTTTACGGTTTACTCGGAGAATAATCGAAACCCTCAATAAGGTATTACGAAACTCCTGAATTTATTATACCTTCTGCACAAACAGTTTGCAAGTATTCATACAATTTCATGCATTTTTTACAAATTGTTGATACGCTTCAATTCCGTCAGTACACGGCTTTCAGCTTTCACTGCAGAATCTGACCACATCCGAATACTTAAGACTCCCCCCGTAAAGATCGAGCGCTGAACCTATCGTACCGTTCACCCTGTTCTTTCCGAGTTTTCTGAGCCTTGCAAGATCCTCAAGGGATCTTATTCCTCCGGCATAGGTCACCGGAACCTCCGTCACGTCTGATAGCATTTCCACCAGCTCGCTGTCAAATCCGCTTCCCTTGCCTTCCACATCGATGCCGTGAACAAGAAATTCACTGCAGCACGATGACAGTTCTTCAAACAGGTCTTTTGTCACGGCCGTATCCGTGAATTTCTGCCAGCGGTCGGTGCAGACATAGTATCTCCCGTCGTCCTTCTTCCTGCAGGAAAGGTCGAGGACCAGATGTTCACGTCCTACGGCCCGTACAAGCTTCATAAGATTCTCCATGCTGATGCTGCCGTTAAAAAAGACATAGCTTGTCACAATGACATGGCTCGCCCCTGCGCGCACAAAATCCATGGCATTATCGGCACGAATACCGCCCCCGATCTGAAGACCTCCGGGATATGCCGAAAGCGCCTCCTCCGCCTGTTTTCTTGTCGCTTCATAATAAGGGGACGACGAAGGATTCAGCAAAATAACATGGCCGCCCGTAAGGCCGTCCCGACGGAAAATGCGCGCATAATCCCCTGCCGAAAAACTGCTCACAAAATTTTCGCTGGCAGCGTCCCCCGCATCGCGGAGGCTGCTGCCAACGATCTGTTTTACTTTTCCGTTATGAATATCTATACACGGACGAAATTCCATATTCCCTCCGCTGTCAGCCGATCACGTCTGCCATATCATACATGCCGGCTTCTTTTCCCGCCAGGAATTTTGCAGCCTGTACAGCACCCTTGGCAAATATAGCTCTTGAATAAGCCGTATGCTTAAACTCGATAACTTCATCCTGTCCGGCAAATACAACGTCGTGTATGCCGACAACTGTTCCTCCGCGGAGCGCGGATACACCGATTTCCTTATCGTCACGCGGCTGTCTCCTCTGACTGCGGTCATATGTGAAGCTGTATTCGCCGCCTGCCCCTTCATTAAGAGCTTCGGCGAGAGCAATAGCAGTTCCGCTCGGCGCGTCTACTTTCCGTCTGTGATGCATCTCCTCGACTTCCATATCAAAGCCTGCAGGAGCGAGCACAGCGGCAGCCTCCTTCAAAAGCTTGAGCAGAAGATTGACGCCGACAGACATATTTGCGGACCGGAGGATAGCAATTTTCCGGGATGCCTCCTCCACTTTCCGAAGTTGCTCCTCAGAAAGCCCCGTAGTGCACAGAACTACAGGAAGAGATCTGGAGACCGCATAGTCAATGAGAGTATCTATTGCCGCTGCATTTGAAAAATCTATAATACAGCCGGCTTCTTCCCTGCATGCATAAGCATCGGTGTATACCGGATAATTTCTGTTTCCGAGGTCGACGGCATCGATACCCGCTGCGATTCTCATGTCTGCGTCGGCATCGACGATTTCCGTCACGACCGCACCCATATGCCCGCTGCATCCGTGTAAAATAATATTGACCATTACGGCTCCTTTCTGTTTCCGTGAACTATATATTGCTGTGCACATTCCGATCAGATCTGTATGCTTACTTAAGACAGCCGAATTCCTTCATTGCCTTACGCAGTACTTCCTGATGAGCCGCCTCCATCTCGGTGAGCGGAAGCCTCGGTTTTCCTACATTGAATCCCTGCATGTTGAGCGCAGCCTTGACGGGAATCGGGTTAACTTCGCAGAACAGCGCTTTTACCAGCGGAATGGCACGAATCTGGATCTCAGCGGCTTTAGCAAAATCACCGTCCAGACAGTACTGTGTCATGTCATGTGTCTCCTTTGGCGCGACATTTGCAAGAACAGAGATTACGCCGATCCCGCCGAGACTCATGAGCGGTACGACCTGATCATCGTTACCGGAATAAATGTCGATTTTTCCGTCAGAGATATTTGCCAGCTCGGCTATCGCACTGAAATCGCCGCTGGCTTCTTTGATAGCTTTTACATTTGCATTCTTCTTTGCAATTTCCACCATGGTAGCCGGCTGTATCTTTGTACCGGTCCTCGACGGAACATTATAGAGAATGCATGGCAGGGACGTCGCAGAAGCGATCGCGGTGTAGTGTTCAACGAGACCGGCCTGCGTAGCCTTATTATAGTAAGGTGTGACGAGCAGGAGACCGTCAGCCCCGAGCTTCTCGGCTTCTTCCGACATCATGACAGCATGGGCGGTATTGTTGGAACCCGTTCCGGCAATGACCGGGATTCTCCCCTTCACAACATCTACCGTGAACTTAATGACTTTAAGATGTTCATCATCATCGAGAGTCGGCGCTTCGCCGGAAGTGCCGCAGGTGATGATCGCATCGGTATGATTTGCGATCTGGTCTTCGAGCAGAGACTCATATGAGTCATAATTAACTTCTCCGTTTTCTTTCATCGGGGTAACGATAGCCACGCCCGAACCCTTAAATATTGACATAATGCCTCCTTATCATGAAAAACCTTGCGAAACTCATTTTACCACGCGTGTATTCTCTGTCAAGACGTGAAGGATGCGTACTCTGCACCGGTAGCACGAATCAAATCATCTGTGAAGAGGTGCATGCTCACGCCTATTTTTCCGGCACTGACATAAATTTTTTCAAATGCCTGCGCCTCACGCGCCACTCTTGTGACATACTTTTTCTTCATGCCGAGAGGGCTGCAGCCTCCCCGGACATAGCCCGTGACACGCGTTATATCCTTTACGGGAATCATCTCCACACTCTTCTCCCCTACCGAAACAGCAGCAGCCTTCAGATCGACTTCTTTTTCGACCGGCAGAACAAATACATAATACTCCCGACTCTTTCCCTGCATAACGAGAGTCTTGAAAGATTCCTCCGGGGAGACATTCTCGAGTCTGGCCATCTCCGTACCGCTCACAAATGTATCGATGTCAGCCGTGACCACATCATATTTTATTTTCATCTTATCCAGCATGCGCATGGCGTTGGTCTTTACGACCTTCTCTTTGGACATTGCTTATCTCCCGGTCAAATTGCCTTACCTGTTAATATTTGCTCTCTTTCTCAATCTTGAATCAAGGATACGCTTGCGGATCCTCAGGGACTTCGGCGTAACCTCAAGCAGCTCATCCGTATCAATATAATCAAGAGCCTGTTCAAGAGACAGGATCCTCGGCGGTGTGAGAGTCAGCGCTTCATCCGCACTTGAAGAACGGGTATTGGTGAGATGCTTCGTCTTGCATACATTGATCTCGATTTCTTCCGTCTTGGCGCTCTCGCCCACGACCATACCGGCATAGACCTTCTCGCCCGGACCGATGAAAAGCGCGCCGCGTTCCTGTGCGGCGAACAGGCCGTAAGCAACGGCTTCCCCGTCTTCAAAGGCAATGAGAGAGCCGTTCTTTCTGAATATTATGTCTCCCTTGTAAGGCGCATAGGAGTCGAACACCGAATTCATTACGCCCGTGCCTTTGGTAGCCGTCAGAAAATCCCCGTGAATTCCGATCAGCCCGCGGGCCGGAATCATGAATTCAAGTCTCACAGATCCGTCCGAAAGAGTGGACATACCGCGAAGCTCTCCCTTTCTCTCGGAAAGCATACTGATCACGGTACCGGAAAAATCGGAAGCGACGTCCACATAGCACACCTCCATAGGCTCCAGTACATGCCCCTGCTCATCTTTTCTGTAGATGACCTCTGCCTTGGATACGGCAAACTCGTATCCTTCGCGGCGCATTGTCTCTATAAGAACCGAGAGATGGAGCTCTCCTCTTCCCGAGACTCTGAACGTATCGGTATTGTCAGTATCCTCAACACGCAGGGATACATCTGTGTTCAGTTCACGGAAAAGTCTTTCCCGTATCTGCCTGGACGTGCAATATGTCCCCTCCCTTCCTGCGAAAGGACTGTCGTTGACGATAAAGTGCATGGAAATCGTCGGTTCGGAAATCTTCTGGAACGGAATCGGATCTTCTTCGCCGATCTTGCAGATCGTGTCTCCGATCTGCAGATCTCCGATACCTGAAATGGCAACGATCGATCCGACTTCTGCCTTCTGGACATCCACTTTGGAGAGACCGTCGAATTCGTACAGTTTTGTGATTCTGGTCTTCTCACGGATAGCAGGATTGTGATAATTCACACGGATTATTTCCTGTCCGACCGAGATGGACCCGTTATCGACCTTGCCGATTCCTATTCTTCCGACATACTCATTGTAATCTATAGTAGAAATCAGGATCTGTGTTCCCTTTTCCGGATCACCTTGAGGAGCCGGGATATAGTCTATGATCGTCTCGAAAAGCGGTTTTAGATCGACCGCCTCGTCGTCGACGTCGCGTACGCATGTTCCCTCACGGGCCGAAGCGTACAGGAAAGGACATTCCAGCTGCTCGTCGGAAGCGTCGAGATCCATGAGCAGTTCCAGCACTTCGTCCACGACTTCCTCCGGCCGCGCCTCCGCACGGTCGATCTTATTGATGCACACAATGACCGGAAGATCCAGTGCGAGTGCTTTTTTCAGGACAAATTTCGTCTGCGGCATTGTCCCTTCAAATGCATCCACCAGAAGTATAACGCCGTTGACCATCTTAAGAACACGTTCGACCTCCCCGCCGAAATCAGCGTGGCCCGGCGTATCGACAATATTGATCTTAACGCCGTTATACTCTATCGCCGTATTCTTGGAGAGAATAGTTATACCTCTTTCCCGTTCGATTGCCCCGGAGTCCATAACTCTCTCACGCACTTCCTGATTTTCCCGGAACACGCCGCTCTGCCTGAGCATGCCGTCCACAAGGGTTGTTTTACCATGGTCTACGTGGGCAATAATAGCAACATTACGGACGTCTTCTCTTTTTATAACACTCATCGAATAACCTCTTATGATATCTTTAATATATCAATATCTTCCATATAGCTTTCTCCATGTAACTGCCCGGAAACATCGCTGTCTATGAGATGCCGGACCGCCACATGTTCATGATTACACAATTACAAAATATAGCATTTTTCAAATGACATGTAAACACGAAAGTGGAGTGGTTTTCACTGTACCTGTATAGAAAAGGACCGACGCCCGCACGTCAGTCCTCTCTGCAATTTCAAATATGAAGTTCCGCATCAACCCTCGGTTGAGTACTTGGCTCTGATTTCCGGATCCGGAGAGTTCTTCGGATAGAAATCATAGTACTCGACGCCGGGCTCAAGTGTATAACCGTACTGTGTAGCCAGCTCGGTAATCGTTACCAGCTTGTATCCCTGAGCCTGCAGCGACGGAATCAGTGTCTGCGATGCGATGGCCGTCGCCTCAAAGAGGTCATGCATCAGAATAACGGAACCGTCCTGTACTTCTTCAAGTGATGTTGCTATAGTCTGCTCCGGATTCTTCGTCTCCCAATCGAGCGTGTCGACATCCCACTGGATCATCGGTTTCGTCACCGTTGCCCTGACCGTGTCATTGGTTCCGCCTCCGGTCGGACGCATGATTTCCGGGGTGAATCCGATCAGTTCATTGATCAGATTGTCATTCTTAGTCATAGTCTCGACGATTTCCTCGGCAGTGATGAAGGAAAGAATAGGATGCTCATAAGTATGGCTTCCGATTTCCATTCCCAGTTCATATTCACGGCGAAGCTCGTCTCTGTAGTAATCAGCCTGCGTACCGACAACAAAGAAAGTAGCTTTAGCGTCGTTCTGCTCCAAAGCGTCCAAAATCATTCCGGTATTCTGTGACGGACCGTCGTCATAAGTGATAGCGCAGAGCTTCTGCTTTGCCGTAGGATCGGGAACTCCGCTCGCATCAAAGTAGATATCTGCGCCTTCACCGGTGTTCACCCACCCGGTCGCAAGATAACCGTTGTCCTTGAAGTAATAACGCTGTCCGTCGATAGTCTTCCAGCCGCCGACGAACTGTGTATTGTCACTATTCATGTACCACCAGCCGGTATCATCCACATTCCATCCGACCTGCGCATTCGTCGCATCTGTCATAGTCTGCTTTACTGCAGTGTCATCCGAATAAGTAACCGGATCTTTCGATTTCGGTCTCTTTGTTGCGGGTACGATCACATGCCTGATGAGCAGGAATATGAAAAGCAGAAGCAGAACACCTCCTGCTATGATAGCAATCTTCTTGATCTTAGCATTGCGTTTCTTTCTTTTTCTTTTCTCTAATAACTCTTTTCTTGTCATTTATGCTTCCTCATCGTGCAAATAAGAGAGCCTCTCACCGCCCGTCTTCTATCCTTTGCAAATTCCATCAAGGTCAGGGATAGGCTTATATCCAACACGAACCCAATTATTCATACTGAATCTTATGATACCCTCATTCCGGAAAAATGGCAAGTATGACTTTAGTAAACAAAAAAGAGGGATGCGCTTTCGCACACCCCTCCGTCTTCAGCGAATATTCTGTTAAGTGAATCTTCTGATTCCCAGGATCGTCTTGCAGTCTGCCGCACGGTCATGTGTGATACCGTACGCAGAACCTTTGGCCTCGACAATTTTACCTGCACCGTCATAGATACCTACATGACCCGAGTAGCAGATAACGTCGCCCGCCTGAGCTTCATCCAGGCTGCTGACCGGCTCTCCGGCAGACAACCACTCGCCGGATGTTCTGTATTCACCGCTGTATAATCCCTGATTCTGAAGGACCTGCCATACAAAGTGCGAGCAATCGATGCCGCTGGTCAGTGAATTACCGCCCCATACATACGGATTGCCTACGAACTGGCTTGCGTAATCCACAACGGATCTACCTGAATCGAGAGCTTCCTGAATCTGAGCCGCCGCTGCGGATGCCTGCTCTGCCTGAGCCTGTGCCTCGGCTACTGCCGCTGCCTGTGCCTCAGCTTCTGCCGCTGCCTGTGCTGCCGCTTCAGCTGCCGCTGCCTGTGCAGCTTCTGCCTGAGCCTGTGCTTCGGCTGCCGCCGCTGCCGCTTCGGCTGCTGCTGCCTGCTGAGCTTCCTCAGCTGCCGCTGCCTGTGCCGCCGCTTCGGCTGCTGCCGCCTGCGCCTGCTCCTGTGCCTGAGCCTGTGCATCAAGAGCTGCCTGCTGTGCCGCTTCGGCTGCCGCCTGCTGTTCAGCTGCCTGAGCTGCTGCTGCTTCCGCCTGAGCCTGTGCCTCTTCCATCGCCAATCTTGCTTCCTCCTCGGCTGCTGCCGCTGCCGCTTCGGCTGCTGCGATAGCACGCTTCTCTTCCTCGATCTCTTCGAGACGTTCTTCCATCTCCCAGATCAGTCCTTCGAGCTGATCTGCCTGATCGTAGCAGATATCAATCTGATAATCATAGAAAGCATCTGCCGCTTTTCTGTCTTCAAGCTGCATATTCAGTTCATTGTTCTGCTCTTCAAGAGAAGCTTCCTGCATCTGAAGGCATTCCTTCTGACCTTCCAGTTCGGATCTCTGGGCTTCTTCCTGAGCCTTCTGGTTTTCCAGTGTAGCCTTAATATTCTCAGCTTCGGTAACGGTGCTGACATATTTCTGGAGTGCAGCTCTGTCCGCATCGTGAAGCTCCGATGCGTATTCAGACTTATTCATGAAAGAAGTTAAATCCTTTGAGGCAAGGACCGCTGTAGCCCATGCTGCGGAACCGCCGTTCTCATAAATATACTGAATACGCTTCTTCATATCCTTATACTGCTTATCACGCTGCTTTTCTACAGCTCTGAGCTTTTTCTCGGAAGCCGTGATATTTTTCTGCGTATTTTCGATCTGCCCCGTAGTCTCATCGATCCAACCCTGAGTTGTATCGATATCCATCTTGGTCTGATCTATCTGGATAATAAGATCGACGATATCCTTATTGATGTCGCTGATCTGTGCTTGAACCTCCAATTGTCTCATAGAGAGCTCTTCCAAGGCGCACTGTGTGTCGTATAACTGTTCCTCCGCGTATGCCTTCGCGTCTCTAAGATCATCTTCTTCATCGGCATAGGCCGGAACCACCGACGAAACAGTAATCATAGATGCAAGGAGTATACTGAGTAACTTTCTCTTCATACATTTACCTCGAATACTTTCAAATTTGTTACAAGTCGGTTACAAACTTTAATTATTTATTACCCACCGATTGCTACTATACCATGTTCGAGGTGAAAATGCAAGGTTGCCGAAATCATTTATTACGAATTTGTTAAAATTTTTGCGTTTTTTTATTGCAAATGCGAAATTTCCATTCATACCGCCGGTTAAAAACATCAGAATAAGGAGAGTTTTGTTAAATATAGCCAAATATATGCAAAATCTTCCAAAAGAAAAATAAACCCGGAAAGACAGTCCGGCATATCGTCTCAAGATATAGTGCGTCCTCACCTTATTTTCCCTATATCTTGAAACGACCTTCTGCCTGCCCTTTCCGGATGAAATTTCCAAAATATTCTTTCTATTTTACGGCCGTTATAACCGGATGCGATACCGTTCCTTCGACCGAAACATGTTCGGGAGGCCCGGCAAAGTAATCCTCCCGATATCAAAAAACTCAGGATGATTCTCAGTCGATCGGAGATCTGCTGTAGGTATTTTCAATATCTGTGATCATCTCGACTCTTCTCGCATGGCGGCCGCCTTCGAATTCCGCGCCGAAGAATGCATCTACAATAGTTTTTGCCAGTTCACGGCCGATTACGCGCGCGCCCATAGAGAGCATGTTGGCGTTATTGTGTTCGACAGACATCCTTGCCGAATACGGTTCCGAACATACACAGCAGCGGATTCCCGGAACTTTGTTCGCTGCAAGTGAGATGCCGACACCTGTGCCGCAGATAACAACGCCCTTGTCGACCTCTCCCCTCATTACCGCTTCTGCGGTCTTTCTTCCGTATACCGGATAATCATCATTTCTGTCATTGGCATCGTAATTGCCGTAATCAACACACTCATAACCTTTTTCCTTCAGATAATCCATCAATGTCAGCTTGAGTTCAACGCCTGCATGGTCACTTCCGAATCCGATTTTCATAAAATCCTCCTGCTGCGATAGCAATTCTCTGTATTATCCATTCTCCCCGCAAAGCTGCTGCGGTTTCTATTGAATTACGTGTTCCGTAACTAATAATACACCACCTGACCTCTATCTGCAAATTATGATTCGGTCTCTTTTTTATCTGATTCCCACTTGCACCGAAATTTAGTCAGTGCTATAATATCAGCTGTACAAAAAAGGACGA